>NZ_MULM01000181.1:0-180756 GCF_002029345.1 Pseudomonas sp. VI4.1 | reverse complement strand
TTCTTGACGACCATAGAGCATTGGAACCACCTGATCCCATCCCGAACTCAGCAGTGAAACGATGCATCGCCGATGGTAGTGTGGGGTTTCCCCATGTGAGAGTAGGTCATCGTCAAGATTAAATTCCGAAACCCCTATCTGCGTATGCAGGTAGGGGTTTTGTTTTAGTAGAAGTCACCATTTTTTACTGGCACGTTACTGCGTAACGGGCTGGGCACAGAATTTCTTGACGACCATAGAGCATTGGAACCACCTGATCCCATCCCGAACTCAGCAGTGAAACGATGCATCGCCGATGGTAGTGTGGGGTTTCCCCATGTGAGAGTAGGTCATCGTCAAGATTGAATTCCAGAACCCCTGTCTGCTAACGCAGACAGGGGTTTTGTCTTTCCGGGATCTGTAAAAGCTTCAACCTGACCGGGTGACGGTTGATCCGTCAAAGCCCCAAAGACCTGGACAGTGATAAAGCTGCCCGTTTGTGCTTGGTCAAGGGTATAGGGCTCGTGACGGCAGCCAGCTTGATGGCTTATTTGCCTGAGCTGGGCGAGGTTGGGCGGCACGAAAATGCAGCACTGGCAGGCATAGCCCCGTACAACGATGACAGCGGCAAGCATGAAGGATCACGCCATATTAGCGGCGGCAGGTTTGCTGCGCGTCGTGCGATGTACATGGCGTGCTGGGTGGTGATTCATTGAATCTACGGTGTACACAGTATTTGCGTACGACGCAGATCCATTGTGGGAGCGGGCTTGCTCCGGTTACACAAACAGCTTCAACACATTGTTCATCGCATCATCGGCAAACCCCTGCACGAAATCCTTGAACCCCGGCAACGCTTCGGGACCCCCCTGCGCCGGTTCGGCAATGATGGTCCAGGTCGCCCGCGACGTGTTTGCCCCCAGCGCTTCAACACTCATCGCCGCCCACAAGTGGGCCACGCTCAACGTGTTGTAGATCGTGGTCCAGGTCATATTCAGCGCCTGCTCATCCCGGGAATTGAGTTGTTCGACCACCAGATTGCCGTCCTTGAAGAATTTCTTGCGCAGGGACGACACGCCTTCGCCGGTCATCTCGATGTGCGACAGCGCCGGAATGAAGCGGTCGAAGCCGGCAAAATTGCCGACCACGGCCCAGACTTGCGCGGCATCGGCCGGTACTTCCACCGAAGACAGGACCTGGCAGCCTTGAGGGTTTTTGATCAGGGTATCGGGTTGCAGAGTGGTCATGGTGTTGCTCCGTACTTGGTTGGGATGAATCAGATGAAATTGATTTGTTTGAGGTAGTCGCAGCCACGACGCAGCAGCGCCGGGGATTTTTCCGGGTAGTGCGCGCCCATCTGGCGCACGCCGGCCTGGGCGTTGGCATGGCCAATCATCGAGATATCGCCGATGTCTTCTTCGAAGCCGTTGAGGTAGAAACCGAGTACGCCGAACAGCGCGTTGTCGCTGTCGACCCGCCCCAGTTGCCGCTGCCAGTCGGCAACGCTGACCATCGAAAACGCCTGGCCGGCCTCGCGAAATGACGCGACGTAGGCGTCCCAGCTCAAGGGCTCGGGGTTGTGCAGGTTGAACACCGCTGAGTCGATCTGATAACGGCAGGCGTGAAAGGCGATGAAGCGGGCGAGAAAATCCACCGGCATCAGGTCGAAATTCAAGGCGAATTCCGGTACCTGACCGAGCTGGATCGAGCCCTTGAGCATCAGCATCAAACGATTCTTGTGCGGTTGGCAGACCCCGGTGAGGCTGTTGAAACTGATGTTGCC
This sequence comes from Pseudomonas sp. VI4.1, assembly GCF_002029345.1. Lineage (NCBI taxonomy): Bacteria > Pseudomonadati > Pseudomonadota > Gammaproteobacteria > Pseudomonadales > Pseudomonadaceae > Pseudomonas > Pseudomonas sp. VI4.1. Next base: position 178,994 of record NZ_MULM01000181.1, on the reverse strand, counting down.
GGGGCGATACAGATTGACCCGGACCCCACGCTCGCGAGCGCGTTCGAGGATGCGTTCCGCGACCCATTTCGACAGGTTGTAGCCGTTCCTGATGTAGATCGGCGGGGTCTGTGCGGCGGGCAACTCAAGCACCCGGCCATCGGCGGAAAGGGTGCTGGAAGCCGAAAGCGTGGAGACGAAGTTGAAGATCTTTTTGCTGCGCCCTTCGCACAATCGCAGGCACTCGAAAATCGGCTCGACGTTGTCCCGCGCCAACGACTCGTAATCGAGGACGTGATTGACGTTGGCGGCGTTATGCACCAGTGCACCGAACTCCCGGTCCAGTCGCTCGTAGACAGCCTTGGCGAGCCCCAGCTCGGGACGGGTAATGTCCGCCGCATACACCCGCACCCGGCTCAGGTCCAGATGCTCCAGACGGTTCTCTCGCAATGCGTGAGCGAAACGTTCGGTCGCCGACAGACCGCCACCCTCGCGCACCAGACAGGCGACTTCGCTGGCGCCCCAGGCCAGCAGTGCCTCGACAATGTGCACACCGACAAAACTGTTGGCGCCGGTGACGATGACCTTGTGCACATCGCCCATGGCACTTACCGGCAAGGGCTGCACATCCAGCTCGCGGAGGGCGTCGGCCATGGCCCGTTCGCTCAACACTGCTTGCGTGCCGCAGCCACGAACCAGTGTCGCCAGTTTGCTGATGGTCGGCTGTTCGATGAAGCGGTTGATCGAGATGCTGCGCCCGAATTCCTCACGCAATCGCAGGAGCATGCGCGACAACAGGATCGAGTGGCCACCCAGGTTGAAGAAGCTTTCGTCGGTGCAAATATCACTGGCCGGCAGCTCCAGCAACTCGGCCCAGATCGCCAATAACAAGGCTTCATCGGCACTGGCGGGCAACCGCCGCGGGCGGTTCTCAATTATGTTGACGGGCAGTTCCAGCAGCGCCTTGCGGTCGACCTTGCCGTTGCTGGCGAACGGCATGCTCGCCAGTTCGGTCCAGGCCGTGGGCTGCATGTAATCGGGCAGGCACTCGATAGCGTGTGCCTTGAGCGCATCACGAGCGGTGCCGGGCTGATCTTCCCGAGGCTGCGCGAGGAAGGCCAGGATGCGCCGCTGGCTGTCGATGACTACTGCCACCTGACGGTACAGCCGACTGTCGCGCAGGCAGCGTTCGATCTCTTCCGGCTCGACCCGAAAACCGCGGATCTTCACCTGGTTGTCCCGGCGCCCGCACAGCTCGATACCTGCGTCGGTCCACTTGGCCATGTCGCCGGTGCGGTAGGCGCGCAAGCGCTCACCATTGGCCAGGCGCAGATTCAGATAGCGTTCGGCGGTCTGCTGCGGGTTATTCAAATAACCCATGCACACCCCCGGGCCGACGATGTACAGCTCGCCTGCGGTCTGTTCAGCCACCGGTTGCAACGCCTCATCGAGAATCAGCACCTGGCTGTTGGCAATCGGCGCACCGAGGGTGCGATTGCTGTCGCCGCTGCGCAGTTGTCGCGCGGTGATCAGCACCGTGGCTTCGGTCGGGCCATAGAGGTTGTAGAGCTGGCCCTGGCGAGTCAGTTGCTCGATGACCCAGGGCTCGCAGACATCGCCGCCGGTCATGACATGATCCAGGCACTGCAATTGCTCCAGCGGCAGGATGCTCAACAGCGCGGGCGGCAAAAAGGCGTGGCTCAGTCGTTGGTGGCGGATCAGTTCCACCAGTTGCAACGGGTCGCGACGTTGATCGTCGCTGGGCACGATCAGCTCGGCACCCTGCAGCAGGGTCGGGAAAATATCGATCAGCGACGAGTCGAAACTCAGCGACGAAAACTGCAACACCCGGCTCTGTTCGGTCAGTTGCACGTAGTCGGCGTACCACGCGGTGAAGTGGGCGAGGTTGGCTTGGCTGAGCAACACGCCTTTGGGATGGCCGGTGGTGCCCGAGGTGTAGAGCGCCATGCAGGGCATGTCGAGATCGGGTCGCTGGCGCATCAAGGGTTGATCGACATCTGCATCGCCGATGTCGATGCGGCTGATATCCAGACCGGGCATCCCGGCCGCGAGAGGCTGTTGCCCGTCATGCAGCAGCAACACCGCCCCGGCATTCGACAGGATGTACTGCTGGCGTTGCAGCGGATGGCTGGGCTCCAGTGGCAGATACACCGCGCCGCTGCCGAGAATCGCCAGAATCCCCGCATACAGTGCGCTGCATTTCGCCAGGCAGATCCCGACCACCACGGGTGCCGGGTGCTGATCGAGCAAGGGTTGCAAACGCTGCGCAATGGCGCGGCTCAGGGCATGCAGTTCGCGATAACTCAGCGACGTGCCGGCGACGTTCAGCGCCGGACGTGCGGCGCACTGGATGAAGCGCTGCTCGAGGCGCTCGATCATCGGCGTCTGCGCCCGTTGCAGCAGCCAGGGTTCTGCTGTGGCGTTGAGTCGATGGACAAAGGCCAGGCTCTCCAGAAACCGCAGATTTTCCATCCGCTCGAACGAGGTACAAGTGTCAGGCGGTGCGAGCAGAAAATACTCGGCATCCCGGGAGAAGCGGCTGATCAACAGCGCCACGTGGTCCACCAACTCTGCCACTGCTCGCACACGCAACGCCTGGCCGTTACCCGAAGGCTCATCGGCAATCGGCACGCGAGCCAGCCGCGTCGAGCCGTACAGGCACAACAGGTCCAGCGGCGGCAGGCCTGAGGCTCCCGGCGTACCGACGCCCAGTTGCAGGGTCAGTCGCGGTACCTCGCCGAAGGAATCAACGGGCAGGCTGGCGTCGTCGATCACCACATCGACGGGTTCCGTGGGCTGCTCGTCGAGGGACGTCAGCCGCCTCGGCGCATGCCCCTGTTGTTCGAGTTCCAGTGCCAGGTCGATCAAGGCCTGGCTGTCTCCAATGAGCAGAATGTCGAGACGTCTCATGATGTGCTCCTCGTTAAGCCAGGTAGTCGCCCAGGGCGTCTTGCACGCACGGCGAATCAAGCAGCGAACTGCTGCGAAAAAACCGCACGATGTTGGCGACCAGCGGGTGATGGCGATTGATCGGGAAGGCCAGCCCCGAGACTTCGCCCTGGAGTGCGCGGCGTGCGCCTTCGCTGATCGGCAACGACTCGATCAGCCGCACATCAAAGGACTGCTGGATGTCGTTGGTCAGGTACTGGCCGATGAACACCGGCAGGATGTGCGCAATGCATCGACGGTCGTCTTCGCTTGCGGTGTGCCAGTAGATGCGCACCAGCCGCGTCCAGAAGCCGGAGTGGCGGCCCTCGTCGAGCAAGTGGTCGGCCATCAAGCCCTTGATCGACTGCTTGACCGTGTCGTCCTTGGCGAACGCCGCGACATCTCCAGTGACGGTGTTCTCGGCGATGGCCACACAGATCAGTTCCACGGCGCTGCGCAGGTGGTGCGGTGCGAGTGCGACGGCCGCTGGAATGGCCCGACTCAATTCGATTTCATCCGGCAGCCCGATCGGCGTGATACCGGTCATGGCGATGGTCTGCTGCATGAAGTCCATGGCTACCAGCGCGTGGTAATCCTCGTCCACCACCACCGTCATGGCGTCGTAGCGGCAGGCGAACGGGAAGGCCAGCGGGAAACGGTTTTTCGCGATGCTGCGGGCGGTCTTGTCGACGATCTCGGTTTCGAAGATCACCACGTCGTTGATGAACTTGTAGAGCGTCTGCACCAAGGCAAAATCGCGCTGCCCGGGGCACTCGCGCAGGAAGGTTTCGCTCAGCACCAGCGGCTGGCGGCTCAAGGGATAGATCAGCTTGTCGTCGTTCTCCAGCAGGCGGCGTGGGCGGGTGCGGATGGTGGCGCGGCTCTCCCAGGCGTCGGCGAAGGATTGGTAGTCGGCGGCGTTCATGGGTTCACCTCGGCCACTGCTTCGCGCATGCTCAGGCGCACGCCATCCCACAAGGCGATGCGGCTTTCCACGGCAGCGATGGCGCTGGCATAAACGTCTTCTTCACGCTGCGGATCGCCATTGACCCACCGCGCGAGCAGTTTTTCTGCCGCCGGGCCGTGGTCCTCGGAGTCGACTTCGATGTGCCGCTGCAGGTAATAACGAAAGGTCGGTGCTTGCTCGATACCGATGCCCCAGTCGTCGAGAATGCGCTGGAACATCTGCGGGATGACGCTTTCGCGACCGTGCAGAAAGGCCGCCGCGACACAATGGCCCGGCGCGTGCAGCGCGGTGTGTAAAGTGTGACGCACAAACTGCGCAACCGCCGGATCGACCTCGACACTGCGCAACGCCACGTCATAGCTGACACCTTCGCGTTGCAGCGCCACGAAGCGTTCCACCGCGGCCGTGCTTGCACCGACTTCGCGCATGGCATCCAGGTACAACTCGAAGTGGCTGTAATGACCCCGTGCGGGACGGTCATCGGACTCCTCGCCCAACACGATCTCGTTGATCAACCGCGCAGCCTGCGGATCTCGTGGCGGTAGCCAGGGCAGTTGGACGCAGGTCAGCTCCTGTTGCAGGCGCTTGGTCAGCGACATGAAATCCCACACCGCAAATACATGGGATTCCATGAAGCGTTGAAGCACCGGGAGCGACTGTATTTGCGCAAATATCGGGTGCGCGCCAAGTTCGGCTTTCTTTAGATTAAGACGGTCTTTAGTGGATGTCATGGGCGAGCCTTTAAGTAGTGTGATCAATAAATAACGGACACCTTAAGTTTTTAATGGCGAGCGAGCGCCTCAAACTAATTGATGTCCGGTGGTTGTCTGTCATGAGTCTGGTTGTGGCCTGCCTGCCAGTATTCAATGGCGGCAGAGAAAAACTAATACATAAATAAAGTGCTGGGCAAGATGTTTATAAACTATTTTAAAGTTCAACTTTTTCGGGCATGACAAGTTTCAATAAAACTATCGGGAAAGGTTTTATCTGGATGCGGTTACTCCTTCCGGCTTATATAAGTCAGAATCTAAATAAAGAGTGAATGCCTCACTCGAAGTAACTTTTTAATGCATAGCGTCGACGTGATCCGAGGGGGTGGAAGTGGGCCGGGAATGCCGCCGATTCTTCCTTTCCCGTGACAAGTCTCCTTCCGTTGGTTCCTGGTGCGAGGACTGCTCCGTTCGTGCGGCGCCTCATTATTCGCCGGCAGCCCAAGCGTCAGCATAATTGAAGGCAGCCGCCATCACCGACGCGTAAATGCAGACGGTGCAACGATCGGGCAGGGGGGGCGAAGACGGGACTTTGGAGGGAGGGATAATCGCGGCAAGCTAGACAAGCAGTTTGATTGGCCTGCTCAAGCCTGCCGCAGGCGTTACTTCAAGGTTTTCCTGTTCTTTGCTTCAGGACTGTCGAGGTAACGGGTGATGACCTCGACCGCGCGATTAAGGTGTTGTTCGAGCATCTTCACCGAGCGTTCGATGTCGCGGTCTTCCACGGCCCGTAACATCGCCCGGTGATCTTCCTGGGACAGTTTGCCCAGGCCCATGGCTTCCAGATTGAAGCGCAGGAAGCGTTCTTCCTCGTTCAGGCCTTCTTCCACCAGCTTCAAAAGCCGCCGGTTCGGTGCCTTGCTGTACAGCGTCATGTGGAACAGGCGGTTGAGCCGGCCGATTTCGGTGTAGTCGTGTTGCGCTTCCAGCTCATCGATGTAGCGGGCGGCCTGTTGAAAATCCTCGTGGGTCAGCAACGGGATCGACAAGCGCAGGGCTTCGGATTCCAACAGGATCCGCAGCGCGTAGGTTTCAACGGAATCGCCCTGAACCAGCGGTGCGACCACCGCACCTTTATGCGCGATCACGTTGAGCAGCGATTGGGCTTCGAGCTGGCGCAAGGCTTCGCGAACCGGCATGCGGCTGACGCCGAACAGGTCTGCCAGGTCCTGCTGGCGAAGGGCGGCGCCGCACGGGATGCGACCGTCGAGTATGGCAGCACGCAGGGTTTCTTCGATCACCGAGCGGGCCAGATGAGCAGGAATCGGCCCGTTGACCTTGATGCTGCTGAGAGGGTTGGGCTTCTGTGTCACTACAACGCACCCTGATTGATTGAGATAATTTTGGATCCAATGGACACTAGTTAGTGTTGTACAAGATGTCAAACTTTGTAGAAGACTGTATCAACAGTTTAGCGCGTCACCAGTGACCTCACCGTGCCGTTGTCTTTGACTGCCAAGAGCAGCACAGGCCAGTCGCCGGCCGTGCACTCTATCGCACGGGCAGGTCGCCGGCGTACGGCGTCTGCAATTCACGCTCCGGAATTTCCCATATCAGCACCTTGGGTGGTGTCTGCAAATAGGCGGGGCTGGCGAAATAGGCTTTTGCGGCTCCCGAGAACTCGCCGCCATCCTTGGCGAAATTGCCGATGGACGCACCCAGCGTCGCTTCCAGGAACCCGGCAAAGTTGGAGTTGCGCGAAAACGAGGTGCCGATCAGTGCAGTGTTGGGCAGGTTGGCATCGCCGAATAGATCGTCCAGCGAATCAGCCTCCTCGTTGGGCGTGGCCGGCGCCTCACTGATCACCGATTGCACCGTCTGCTCGCCAGGTGGTTTCAGTGTCTGCGGCAGCCAATCGAGCCCGGCCAGACGCACCAGATCACCCGCTCGCGGTCGAGCCTCAGGTGAGTCCACCGTAAAGCGTTTTCGAGGCGACGCTTGCAACCCCATGTTCCGAACCTGCGCTGCCACTGCCTGGGCGGCGGCTCTTGCGCCTGGTTCGCTCCAGTGGGTGTCGGTGCGCAGAAACGCCTGCTCGCCCAATGGCTGCAATGCGCTCGTCAGGTCCAGCGCTGCAACGCCAGCGGCCTGCAAGGCGACGGTCCATTGTCGCAGGCGTTGCTGCAACACCGGCGGGCGATGCAGATCGCACAGCGCGGAGGTGGCGATGCGGCTTTTATCCGGCACCACGCTCACCAGCAACGTAATGCCTCGGGTGGCCAACTGCCTGTTCAGGCGGATCACCGCGTCCGCCTTGGCGTTGGCATTTTTTTCGGCGTGGCGATTGAGCTTCAGCTCGTCGGTCAGGAACAGCCAGCCGGGGCAGCCTTTTCGAACCCGGGGGCCTGAGTCTTCAAGCAACAACCAGCTGGCGCCGCGTTCCAGATTGGCTGCGCCCACCGGCAGGGGCGCCTTGGACAATTCCCTGGCGATCCGGTGGGTGACGTCTCCCTCCAGAATCGCCTCGGTGGTGAGCGTGGGTGGCAGCAGTTCGACGTGTTGATGCCAGGCTAGCCAGCTGCTGGACGCCAGGCCACCGATCATGAACATCAGAAATGCCACGCCCGCGACCGGGCTCGCACGAAGTGCCAGAGCGCTGGGCGGCACCGGTGCGGTGGAGGGCGAGGGCTCGGTCGTCGTCATCAGAATTGAAAGTACAGGAAGGGCACGGATTCACGGCTCGCGATCAGCGCGAACGAGAGCATGAAACCCGCCACGGGCCAAAGGGCCGCAGCCACCGTGAGTAGCGCGGTGCCTGCGAATCGTCTTTCAACATAAGGCTGCAGCAGCGGAGCGACAACACACAGCACCCCCAGCAACGCCGCCAGGCTGTGAACCGGACGCAGCGCCACACCCAAGGCATCGCCCAAGGCCAGGCCATGCAGGCCGAATTGGCCGGCGTACATGTTCAGCGCCGAGGCGAAGTCCGGGGCGCGGAACAGCGTCCATGCCAGGCACACGAACAACAGCGTCAGGGTGTGCGAGAGCATAGGGGGCAGGCTCGGCAGGCTGGACCTGAGCCAGGCGCGATCGATGCACAGGGCCATGCCGTGGGCCGCTCCCCACAGCAGGTAGTTCCAGCTGTCGCCACCGTGCCAGAGGCCGGCGATGGCCATGGTCAGGAACAGGTTGCGGTAGGTTTGCCAGGTGCCGCCACGGTTGCCGCCCAGCGCAATGTACAGATAGTCACGCAGCCAACTGGACAGCGACAGATGCCAGCGCCGCCAGAAGTCCTGGATGCTGCTCGCAAGATAGGGACGGTTGAAGTTTTCGGGGAAGTGAAAGCCCAGCATCAGGCCCAGGCCGATGGCCATGGCGCTGTAGCCGGCGAAGTCGAAGAACAGTTGCAGCGAATACGCAAGGCAGCCGATCCAGGCATCGACGAACGATGGGTGCTCCAGGTGGAAGGCGATGTCGACGATGGGCGACAAGGTGTCGGCCACCAGCACCTTCATCGACAGGCCGATCATGAACCGACGTGCGCCCAGCGAGAAGTTCTGCCAGCTGGCCGACCGTTGCACCAACTCGCGCCGGACCCAGTCGTAGCGGATGATCGGCCCGGCAATGGAGTGGCCGAACATGGAAATGTAGGTGGCGTAATTGATGAAGTTACGCTCCACCGGGACGGTGTGGCGGTGCACATCGACCAGGTAGGAAATCGCCTGCAGCACGATAAACGATAGCCCAGCCGGGAGCGCCACCCGCTGCCAATCAAGCGGCATGGCGCCGTACCAGGTGATCAGGTCACTCCAGGTGTAGGCCAGGATATTGGCGTATTTGTACCAGCAGAGCACGGCGGTGTTGAACACGATCAGTGCAATCAGCAGCCGCACCCGCAGCAGCGATTGCTCGCGGGTCCGGTCGATGACCAGGCCACCGACCCAGGCGACTATCGTCAGTAGCACATGCAACGCCAGAAACAGCGGGCTCAACCAGCCATAGAAGAACCAGCTGCCCAGCAGCAGGACGATGTTGCGCCAGGCGGGCCTGGCCAGCGCATAGACCAGCAGAAATGCTGGCAGGAACAATGTCAGGAATTCAAGCGAGGCGAAAACCATGTCTGCGTCGCGATCCGGTCAGAGGGTCAGGGAATCCGTGATGGCCAGCAGTTTTGCGCCAGGCAGCAAGAATACGCTGTAGCGTTCCCCGGCCTTGAGTTCGCCAAGATCCAGGGTTGAGCCTGCATGGCTGTTGGCACACACCAGTTGCACGGACAACCTGACCGGATTGATCGATCTGCGTTGCACACTTCCCAGGCTGACGGCATTGAAAATATCGGCATTGCGCCCGGCAGGGCGCAGGCTTGCATCAAGGCAACTGGCGTCCGTATTGAAAAACGCCAGCGAAGCCTTGAGGCCATTGAAGTCATCTGGCGTTTCACGAATCGTTGTCTGCGCAAGGCCCGCTTTGGCGTCGGGCAGGGCGATGATCGTCACAAACTCGCCGGGCGAAAAGCCAAGGGCCAGGGGTACGCTCTGCCCTTGAGCGTTCATCGTGCCCTCCAGCGATTTGCCCGGCTGGACGGGAAGGTAGCCGGAAACTGAATACAGCCCACCCAGTTCAACGCGCGTCGAGGCCGCGTCAACCGCCAGTGGCGCAGCCCCGGGCAGGGCATTTACAAAACGCACAAAGGCCGAGTCTTCGCTCGGCCCGGTGCTGTACAGCGGGATATCCGCACACGTGGCGGTGGTGCTCAGAAAAGCGCAAGCCAGGCCGCCCGCCCATGGGCGCCGGCCCTTCACTTATAGGCCCCTTTTACCGCCTCTTTGGGCAGATTGCCCAGGGCGGTGCCAATCGCATTCGCCCAGGATTTGTACCCGGCAATAGTGAAATGCTGGCCATCGATCGTGACCCACTCGCCGGGTTTGGAAAAACTCAGGGAGTCGATATAGGTGCACGGCGCTACGTTGGTGGCGAGGAAATTGGACATCAATTGCGTGCGCGCGTCATTCTTCTTATAAGGACCGCCCGCCTTGCCCCACGCTGGACCGACCCAGGCGCACTTGGCCCCGGTGGCGGCGATTTCCTTGGTCAGGCTGGTGACGTTTTGCCAGGCCCAGGCCTTGGGAAAGGCCGGGTTATCGTAGGACGCCATGGTGTCGGCAATGATGATCACCACCAGGTCCGGTTTTTCCGCGGCAATCAGCGTCTTGATGGGTGTGGTGCTGGCCTCGCGGCCTTTGATCACTTGCTTGCCGTTGATTGTATGTTCAGCGCCACAGTCGGCTTTCTTGGTAATCAGCCAGTCGGCGGCATTTGCGCCGCAAGCGCCGATTGAGTGAACGAGTGCACCTTGGCGTGTCAGGTTATCGTTCAACGGCTCCATCAGCGTGTCTACAAGGCTCATGTGGCTCTCGCCCAAAACGAGAAGCGTCAGGCCGGCAATGGCTGAAGCAGGCATTGAGTGTTCCTTCGATCAATTGGAATAAGGAGATTGATAGGGGCTGACGGGCAAGGTCATCGGGCCTGTCATGTCCTCGAACATATAGCGAAGGTACATGGCCCCCGAAAATTGTCGGTAATCTCGAGCGTTATCCAGCCCCATGTTGCCGCCCAGGAAGAAGTTGCTGCCCATGCGGTATTCACCCGAGGCGGCCAGGTTGTAGCCAACGCCGGTCTTGTTCATGCCAGGGTATTGGGCATCTCCGGCCGAGGCTTGCAGGGCCGAGTCGGTCGGAAAATAGTCGGCACGGTCCTGTTCGAAGTGCTGCACGCCCACCGAGCCTTTGAGCTGGTAAGAAAAGTTGGCCGTACGCTGGCTCCAGGTGACCGGCATACCGATGGCAAAGAAGCTCTGCGGGCTGAAATAGCCGCCGTGGCCATAGGTATAGAAGCTTTGGTTGTTTTCATAGGACAGCGCGGTGGCGCTGACACCCAGGGTCAACGTGCTGTCAGGATCGTCATTACCCAGATACCAGTAGGCGCCGCTGCCGATCTCGCTACGGGCGTTCGACTCCACGTTGTTGCCTTCAAGCTTGTGGTAGGAAGCGAAGCCATAGACGCCCACTTGCTGGTTGTCATAGCTCAGCTGACCGCGTGCACCATTGGCTGTTACACCCCCCCAGCTCTGGCCGGTGCGTGCATCGCTGGTGCCTGCAAACGACGTCACACTGTCGGTCACCGGACGGCGTGAAGCATTCACCCCGTAACGGAAGTTGGGGTTAGCCTCGAAGGGGCGATCGACACGGACGCCACCCGCAGCGGTCGTGTAACGAAAGCCCATGGGTGTCGTGCCGATATCGGCCTTGATCCCGTGCTCGGGGTTCTCGATCGCTACGGACAGACCCACGCCGGTGTCTTTCTGTGAACCGGTAGAGTCCTCTGCCGCGACGGTCGGCCCGCCGCCAAAGCGTTGCGCCGAGTTCGAATTGGCACTGCCGGCGTTCACTGTCACCGGGGTCACACGAACGGCCAGACGGTTGTTGCCGGCCGGGAAGTTGGCTTCAAAGGGCGTTTCGACGGCCGTCATCTTGCTCAGGCCATCTTCGCTGTCGTTGCTGCGCACGCTCACGCCCTGCGCCGCGTAGGCACTGCGCTCTTGCAGAATGTCGTTGAGTGCCAGCTGCGCGGGCGTCATGTCGCTGCGTGGGTCGCTGGACATCGCCGGTGCTGCGAAGGGGTTGTCCGAAGGGCCCTGTCCTGAAGACGGTTGGCCATAGCCTTGCTGTACATAACCGGCAGTCTGCTGCACATGACCTTGTTGTACATAACCGGCAGTCTGCTGCACATGACCTTGTTGTACATAACCGCCAGGCTGCTGCGCATAGCCTTGCTGCGCATAACCGGCAGGCTGCTGCGCATAACCTTGCTGCGCATAGCCAGCAGGTTGTTGCGCATAGGTCGGGGCTGCCTGGGGAGCACGGACAGGCGGGGCGTACCCTGCGGGCGCTTGCCCGTAAGCCTGCGCCGGTGCCTGGTAGCTCTCGGCCACCGGGGCGGGAATGCTGTCCATCGAGCTCGCATAGCCTTGCGATTGTCCCGATTGACCGGGGTAGGCATCCGGCACCACTTGCTGCACCGGGTCAATTGCGCCAGGGATCGATTCGGCCGGCAACGGAACGACTGCCCCCGCCGCCAGGGTCGTCGCACGGCGACGTTGACCGGGCATCCCGGCAAAAGGATTAGCCCCGGCATTTGAAGCATAACCTTGCGCCGGTGCGGGTGGATCGAGTGCGTCCCGCTCTACGGCGACGGCTTTGCGCAGCATGGTCGCGGCGTCTCCCGAGCGGCCCATGCTGTTGTAGAGCCGGGCTGCCGTGGTCAACAGTTGGGGGTCGCCGGGCGCCAGCTTCACCGCACGATCCACGGCTTGTTCCGCGAACGAGCGGTCCTGCGCCTGTAGCGCGGCATCGGCCGCACTGATCAGCAATTGGGCATTGTTGGCGTCTCGCTGGACCAGCGGGCGATAGAGCTCGAAGGCTTTTTTTTCGATTGCCGCTGGCGGTGTACATCCGTGCCAGGGCGGAGACGGCGACACTGTCGCCCGGGCGCTGGGCCAAGGCTGGAGACAGGGTGTCAAAGGCGGCTACCAGATCGCCGCGCTCGCGCAGGCGGTCAGCCTGACGAACACGATAGACATACAGCAGATCATCGTACTGGGCGCGTGCCTGCGTGCCCATCGGTTGCCCCTGCAGGTCATGCAGGATGCCGCTGACTTCCGCATCTTCGCCGCTCTTGAGCAGTACGCCGGCGTATTGCAGCAACAGCTCCGCTGACGGTCTTGGCGTCTGGGACAGCAGGCTGCGCATCAACACCAGGCCACGGGCCGGATCACCGGCATCGACATAGGCCGTCGCCAGCGATGCCAGGCGGGCCGGTCGCATTTGCCCGCTCAAGGACGATGTCAGCGGTTCGCTGCGCTCAAGCAGCGCCAGCGCTTCTTGTTTTTGCCCGCGCCTGGACACTTCGAGTGCCTTGCGGATCTGCACATTGAGCTCGACGTCGGCGGCCAGCTCCTTGATGTCCGGGGTGCGTTCGGCGACGGGAATGCGCGAGAGCGCCGCCTGGGCTTTTTCCCATTCCTGCATCTGGGCGGACAACAATGCGCTGGTGTAGAGCGCATCGGGAAGGTCCGGCCGGGTTTTCAGCAGCTCATCGACGAGTTTGCGAGCGGTTTGCGTCTCGCCGTTGCGCAGGTGGATGCGCGCCAGGGCGAATCGTGTCCAGGCGTCGTTCGGGTCTGCGCGCAGGGCCTCGCGATAAGCCTGCTGGGCGCCGGCCCAATCGCCCCGCTGCTCGGCAGCCTTGGCCTGTTGCGTAGCGCGCAGGCCTCGCAAGCGGTTGGCATCGCCAAAACCGGCTTGCTCGGCTGGGGACAGTTTGTCCAGCCACTTGAGCGCTTCGTCAGCCTTGCCGGCCCGGGTCAACACTCCGAGCAGACCGCTGCGCGCGTCGGCATTGGCAGGATACCGCGCCAGTACCTGGCGATAAGTCGTTTCGGCGACATCCAGCTTGCCATCCTGAGCCTCGAGCCCTGCCAGCGCTACCAGGCCTGCCGGCTCGTTGGGCTGTTTCTGGATGGCTTGCTGGAACAATTGACGCGCCTGGCTCACGCGGCCCAGGCGTTGTGTTTCACGGGCGCGTTCCAACAACACCCAATACCGCACATTTTCCAGGGCCGGCTGCCAGCGAGTGCCGCCCGGTTGCCGGGTAGCCTGCTCAAGGTGCTTTTCGGCTTCGCCCAAACGGTTGAGCTGCTGGTACACCACGCCCATGCCGCCGAGGGCGTCGACGTCATTGGATTTCTGCTGCAGGCGCGCCTGAAATTCTTTTTCAGCCGTGCGTTTGTCACCGGCATCGAGCGCCTTCAGGCCGCGGGCCACATGGGGGTCCTGTTGCCAGGCGGGGGCTTCTTTGGCCGTGACATTGGCCTTGTTCATCCGCGCCCGAATGTCGTCATCGTCCGGGTGGATTTTGAGGAACTCTTCGAACAACGGCTTTTGTGCGGCTGTCGGCGTGTCGATCCAGGTCAGTGCCAGGCGCCAGCTTTCATCCGCATCGCCCCCGATATCGGCGCGGGTCGACAGTTTGGCCAGGGCACGAACACCTTCGGCACGACTGTCTTCACGGCGCACCAACTGTTTGGCGAAAAACAGCGGCACGTACGGGTCGCTGGTTTTTTCCCGGATCAGCCGCTCAAAACCACGACGGGCCTCGGGCCAGCCGGCATCGGTATACGCCAGGTTGTTGTAGTACTCACGCGCGAACAGGCCCTGCGGCTCGCGTCCACCCAGCACCTTGCGGTACTGCACGGCGGCGCCTTCGTGGTCACCGGCATCGACCAGGCGGCGGGCTTCCTGAAGCTGTTTCTGGCCCACGGCCGAGGCCATGGCGATCTCCTGCTCCAGCCGATCGGCTTGCGGCGCGGCAGGCTTCAACGCCTTGAGCCGGGCGAGATACGGCTGGGCCTGATCGGGCTTTTTCTGCTGGACAGCAACCATGCCAAGGCCAAACAGCGCATCGGGTTGATTGGGCGAAAGACGCAGCAACTTCTCCCAGATCTCGGTGGCCCGTTGCGGGTTCTGGCGAGACTGCCAATAGTTGCCCTGTTCAATCAGCAGTGCTTGTGGATCGGTGGTCTCGGCCGGAGCGGAGGTACAGACCAGCGCAGCCAGGATTGCGACGGCTAGTGTGTGGCGGCGCGGGTACATGCGGACTCCCAGGATAGCTTCAATGTTCCGTCGTTGAGGAACTGATAACGTTGTTCTGCCCAGCCCAGCCCGAACAGGCTGAGCATGTAGTGGTAATACATCGGTTGCGCAGTGCCGGTGCGCATCTGCTCCTGCACCTTCTTCAAGGCTTGCTCGACGATGCGCTGCTGCTGCTCGGCCAGCCAGGGTTGCCCCTTGGCCAGAAAATACGGGATCAAGGCCGCCGAAAACCCGTACGGGCCATTGCCTTCGGTGCTGGCGCTGATGACTTGAACCTTTTCCGGCGGAATCCCGCTTGAGGCGGTAGCCGCGGCCATGCCGTCCAGGCGAGCGAGGATCGAAGCCGCCAGCGGGTCGCTCTTGGGCGTCATGCCGGCCCAGAGATAGACGCGTATGGCGTCATAGCTGCCAAGCTGGCCTTTGAACGGATCGATGACAAACAACCCCGAGGCGGCCGAGGTCCCGCGGTAGCCGACCCAGTCGGCGACGAAGCCATTGGGGCTGGAATCACGCAGCAGTCTGGCGGTGTTCTCAGCCACCTCTTGCCAAGGTCCTGCAGGTGTTTCCTTGGCCAGTCGGCGCAAGAGTGGGATGGGCAGGTAACTGGCATTCAGGCGCCACAGGTGGTCTGGCTGCACAAAGCCTTCCGGGCCTGGCAATAGCATTTTGCCCAGGCCCGGCAAGTCGACCAGCAGGCGCGACTCGATAGTGGCCAGCAGGCGCTTGGCGTCCTCGCGGTAATCCGGGCGCTGCCAGATCCGAGCGGCTTCCAGCAGCGCATAGACGAACCACAGGTCGGCATCGGCTGCGGAGTTCGCGTCCTGAATCGCCCACTTGCCGTCTTTGCCCTGGCCCCACAACCAGCCCGGCAGATGCGTGCCGATGTCGCTGGAGGCCATATTGGCCACGGTCCAGCGCCAGAGTCGGTCGAAGGTCTGCGGATCGTTGCCGATCAGGGCGAAGAGCATTCCATAGGATTGCCCCTCTGATGTGCTTTGCTGTGGGTTCAGGCTGGAGCCGAGCATCCGCCCGTCTTCCTGTATGTAGCGCTGTGCGAAGTCCTGCCAAAGCGGCCAGTTCGAAGCGCTGCAAGCCTGGGCGTGAGCCGCGCCGGGCAGCAACACCAGGCCGCCGATCAAGCCCAGCGCTGTCCGTCGATACCCGCCCGTGCTCACACGCAGCACGCCGGTGAAGGCTTTAACGATCTCGCCAAGGCGCATCTCAGTGTTTCCCGACATCGGCATCGTCGGCCAGACGATGACGTGCGCGCGCGCGCAGCGACAGATAGGCCAGCACACTGACCAATGGAATGCACAGCGCAGTGATCAGCACCAGCAGTAACACATGCTGCGAGAGCATCCATTGCACGTACTTGAAGGGCCCGAGGTGACCGACGTAATACTGCTCGTCTGCGACCAGCGACTTGATGTGCTTGCCCTGAATCACGGCGAGGCTGCCTTGCAGCGCCTGGGTATAGTCTTCGCCGCCGATCAGCGCATCCGTTGCCTCAATCAAGCCTTCCGGCCGCGCACTGGCGATCAGTACCACGCTGCGCCCGCTTTGCAGGGGGGATTGGAAACCGGTCAGGTAGGTGCTGCTGCTCGTGCCCTTGAAGGTGAAAGTGCTGCGGGCCTGGCGCCGATTGGCGACCGGGTCGGGACTGATCCATTCGCGGATCCGCAGCGGCAGGTCGGACAGATCAAACCGCTGGCGGTCACCGTCGACGCTGGCCGGCAAGTAGCTTGCCCATTGCTCCAGCAGCGGTTGGTTGGCGCCTGAAGCCAGGACGAGCAAGTCTTTATCCGCAAGCTCGCTGATCTGATCGGCCTGGGCTACGGTAATGGCAGTGGCGGGGTAACCGGTCGACTCGCCGAAGCGGCCCATCACTGTCAGGTAGGCCGCCAGTTCGGTCGTGCCGGCATTGTCCGGCAGGATGACTGCCGATTCGGACAGGTCCGCCATGCGGGTGAACGGGAAGCCGCCGTCCTTGAAGACGCCCAGGTTGGGCATCGCGATGAAGTGCTCGTATTGACGCAGGTCCAGGGTCGATTCCGGATCGATCATGCCACGCATGTTATCGAGGATGATGTCGCGGCATTCGCCTTGTTTGGTGTAGTCGTAGACGAAGCGGATCTGCAGGCGTGACTGCAAGGCGACCGAGGTCAGCGGCAGCAACACATTGGTTTCCTGAGCCAGGCTCGGGTCTTTTTTCAGCATGGCCAAAAGGCTTGAACCGCCGCCCAGTTGCGCCACCGACGGCAAGGACACGGACTTCATGAAGCTGTCGTTGAAGCTCACCATCAAACTCGACCCCGACACGCTTGGTGGTGGGGTGTAGCGATACTTGAGGTTCAGCTTGGCGCCGTCTTCCAGCCAGTTGAACAAGTCCGGTGGCAGGCGCATGGGCACGGTGATAGCGCCCGGGTTGATGCCCGAAACATTCAACACTTTAGGGCCAACCAGTTCGCCGAGCTTGACCAGGCGATCGGTCGGCAGCCAGTTCGGCGCGTCATAGGGCTTGCGTGGTACCAGCGTATCCATCTGGTCGATTTCCACGTGGTTGCCGGTGAGTGCCTGGCTGCCCAGCGTCAGTGCAGCCGCAGCGCGCTTGAGCGCTTGCGAATCGGCACCCGCAACCACCAGCAGTTTGCCGAACGGGTCATTGGGGTTGGCAACCATGGACAGGCTCGGACCATCGGCCGTCGGCACCTGCACACCGGGTATCTGCGAGCCATCGGCACTGCTGATGAAAACGATCGCGTTACCTTTCTGCGGAATCTGGCTCAGGTTGGCCGTAAAACGCGCGCCGCGATAGCTCGCCAACGCGCCCAGCCAGGAGGCCACCGTGCCAGCGGCTTCCAGGGTGGCGTTATCGGGCGCCTGGGCAAACACAAAGGGCATGTTCAGCACGCGCGCGTCGCGGCGATCGAAAAATGGCAGCGGCAGCGACGATAGATCATCGGGCAAGTCGATTTTCGACACGCTCAGGCTCAGGCGGCTTTCATTGCTGATCTTCGCCCACAGGCTGGAGTGCATCGGGTCTTCGCACGACATGGAGTAGTGGCCGATAAACTGCAGACCAAGGCGGTTGAATTCCGTGATCAGGTGCGCAGGGATATCGACGGTGGTCTTTTGCAGCGTACCGGCGTTTTCCTTGGGCAGCGGCAGGGTGGCGGCGACTTCGTCGTTGACCATGACGTTGAGCTGCGACAGTTCGCTCAGCAAGGCGGGCGAATAGGAGTACTGCAAGGTCACCTTGGCCCCTGTCACGACCTCATCGGCGCGCACGTCGAAGTTGACGCTGTCGGTCGCCTCCAGGCCGCGCAAGGTCATGGTGTAGTTTTTACCCAGCTCCTTGAGCGTCAGGTCATAACGATCGCCGTTCGCGGTGCCCGCTGCTGGAGTGGTTTGAGTGACCCCCCAGGCAGTCGAAGTCATGAGGCCGGCGCTGAGCAGCGAAGCGGCCATCAACATCCACGGGTAAGGTCGTGCATCGGCACGACGAAAGTGCTTGAGAGTCATTACTGATCCAGAAGAGGTTCGACGGCCTGAGGCACAGCACGTCGGCGCTTGAAAAGAAGACCGGTTTCTTTTGCAGTAGCTTTGAACAGTTCGATAATGCCGCGTACACCAATCAGGCTGATGTCTCGCAAGGCCCCCAGCGGGGTATCGACCTCGCCATTGCCCCAGGTCGAAGCCCAAGTATCGGCGCGCGAGAAGGTCAGACGCACCAGCTCACTTTGTTGGCGCAAGGTCATGTGATCGAATTGGGCGCCGATCATCGTTTCATTGCTGAACGCTACGGTGGCCGGGAACAGGCTGATTTGAGTATTGCGAATGAGGGCGACCTGGATCTGCTCGCCACTGGCGAACCGGCTGCCATCGGACACGTGGATACCCAGCCCTTTCTGCGAGAAGTCCTGGGTCACGCCGTCGATTTCACTGCCGTCGGCACGCACAATCCTGACCGGCAGATCGGCGCGTACCCGCGGCTCGGAGCGAATCTGCCGGGTTTCGCTGGCGACGGCCACCGATGCGCTGGTGATGATGATGTTGTAGACCGTCCAGGCCAGGTTGATCAGCACGGTGATGAGGGTATCGCCTGTACCCCAGATCAGTTCGTAAGTACCGAAGCCCAAGCCGGTCAAGTTCAGCAGCAACAGGATGATGTAGGGACGGGCCAGCTTCCATTCGAAGTATTCCTCGTCGATGATCCCGCCTTTGTCGGTCACGTTGAAACCACCGAACTTGGGATTCACCAGGGCCATCAGCACAGGCCCCATGATGTACCAGGCCAGTACCGTCTCGTAGACCTCGTTCCAGAACGAGTGACGGAATCGACCCTGAATGCGTGAGTTGGTCACGCTGGCATGGACGATATGCGGCAACACGTAGGCCATGATCATCAGCGCCGAGGCGTGGTAAATCTGGGCGTCGAAGACCAGATAGGCCAGGGGCGCGGTCAAGAACACCAGGCGCGGCAAGCCATAGAAGAAGTGCAGCATGGCGTTCGAATAGCAGATGCGCTGCCCCAGGCTCAGGCCCTTGCCGAGCAGTGGGTTGTCGGTCCGGAAAATCTGCGCCATGCCTCGGGCCCAGCGGATCCGCTGGCTGATGTGGCGCGACAGGCTTTCGGTGGCCAGTCCCGCAGCCTGCGGGATGGCCAGGTAGGCGGTGTTGTAGCCGGCGCGGTTGAGCTTGAGTGCCGTGTGGGCGTCCTCGGTCACGGTCTCGATGGCCACGCCGCCGACTTCTTCCAGAGGGGCCCGGCGGATGACTGCGCAGGAGCCGCAGAAGAAGGTCGCATTCCACAAGTCGTTGCCGTCCTGGACCAGACCGTAGAACAACTCACCTTCGTTGGGGACGCTACGGAAGGTGTCGAGGTTTTTTTCGAACGGATCCGGCGAAAAGAAAAAGTGCGGCGTTTGCAGCATCGCCAGCTTCGGATCCTTCAGGAACCAGCCGAGGCTGATTTGCAGGAAAGAGCGGGTGGGCACGTGGTCGGCGTCGAAAATGGCGATGTACTCGCCACTGGTGACCTTCAGCGCTTCGTTCAGGTTGCCGGCCTTGGCGTGACGGTTGTTGTCGCGAACGATGTAGTTCACCCCGATCTGCTGGCAAAACACTTTGAAGTCTTCACGGCGGCCGTCATCGAGCACGTGCACGCGCAGCTTGTCCTTGGGCCAGTCGATGGCCTGGGCGGCAAAGATCGTCAGCTTCACGATGCCGAGGGATTCGTTGTACGAGGGAATGAACACATCGACCACCGGCCATTCAGCCGGAGGGGCGGTCAGCAATATGGGTTTGCGCTGCAGGGGCCAGGCGGTTTGCAGGTAGCCGAACAACAGCACCACCAGGGCATACAGCTCGGCCAGGACCAGGCCGTAGCCGAAGAACATGTCCAGCCAGGTTTCAAACCCCAGGGTCGACGTCAACCGCCAGTACATGTAGCGCAAGGACGCCACCACCGAGAACACGATCATCGCCAGCACTGGCAGGCGCCCCGGGATTTTGCGGATCACCAGAATCGAGCCGAAGCACAGCAGGGCAAAGACGACCTGGCTTTCCAGGTTCAGCGGCGCACAAATCATTGCGATCAAAAACAGGCCGGCAACCAGGCAGGCACCAGCCTTGAGCAGCAGGCTCGCGGTGGACGGCAGCTTTTCCACGCGCGCAAACAGCGTGTCGAGCCATTGCTCTGAATTGAGATTGCTCATGACAGTGCCGACTCTTGGACCTGTGCGTGGGACAGCAGGCCTGAAAGCGCCTTGGCAATTTCTTGAACGTCGTGACAACCCTGGCTGAGGGGCGCCTGGTCCATCGGGTTACGCTCGTAGGCCAGGGCTTCACGGATACTGCGGTCCAGATGAACAATGCCCAGCAGGCTGATGCCCATGCGCTGCTTCAACACTTCGACCATGTCCATGCTGAAGCCATGAGTAGGGTCCAGCTGATTGATGATGCAGTGCAGCGTCGGTGGATGAAGTTTGCCCAGGCAGGGTTCGAGCCTGCGCTTCATTTGGTCCAGCGCCCGGTAGGAGGCGGCATCAGGCAGCATGACGAGCACCAGGTGATCGGCGATATCCAGCGCTTGCTGCAGACTCTCGTCAATGCCGACGGGCAAATCCAGGATCACCACGTCTTTGTCGCTCAATGCCATGCGCTGCAGTTGCTGGAACAACCAGCGGCCATCTTTGGCCACGTTTTGCTGTACGCGCTGCACGTCGGTGACAGCGGCCTTGCCATAAGGCACAAACTGGCAATTACCAGCGCCGGACAGGCAAACGTCGCGCCAGTTGTTGTCGTCCAGGCTCGCCTGAGCAATGCCCGGTACGGCTTCCTGAATGCCGAAATGGAATTGCAGTGCATTCTGCGGGTCCAGATCGACCGCAAACACCTGACCGCCCTCGCGGGGGCGCAGGGTGCTGGCCAGCATCGACGTCAACGTACTTCTGCCCACGCCCCCCTTGGCTGACACCACGGCGATTATCTTGGCTTTGATCCGCGCAGGGGCCACCGGGACGGCCTGGTCTTGAGCACTCAGACGCGCTTGAGCGGCCTTTTCCAGCAGGCTGCGCAAGGAAGCAGGGGTCGATGCTTGAGTGGACGGGGCGACGATTGTCTCAGGCGCAGGCTTCTTGACAACGGGCTCGACCGGCGCCTGCGCTAAGGCCGTCGGAATGTTGACGGCAGCCTCAAGCACGGCGTCGATCGCCGCCTGTTTTATGGCATGTGCCTCGAGAGTGGCTTCAATAATGGGAACGCGGGGGGGCATCGGCGCAGTCTGCGCAGGCGTGGCATCCGAAACCAGAACAGGTGCAGCAGGTTTTACCGGCAGGCGCACCGGTGGCACGAGCGGCAGTTCCTGATAGTCGTAGTGCGGCTCTATTTCTTTATAGCTGTCCGCACTTGCCCCGAATGAGCTGAACAATGTTGCAATGTCGTCTGCGCGATTCATGGAGTAGCCCCGTTCCTGCCTTTGGCGATCTGAAAATTTTCTTAGGCAGATTCGACCTAAATCACACACACGCAAAAACCCATATTCACGCGGAATCTGGGAAAAGGTGATGTCAGGGTGATGGTGTCAATAATTTGCTGTCAGGGCTACTTATTTTTCAGGCCAGCGGTAGAGTCAATTTTTTAGTGTCAAAAAAATGTCGATTCGTCCGCGTCTTTGATGCACTGATCAGGAAAATCATTTTCCGTAACCGTCGCTATATGCCTTATCGCGAGCCCTTCTAAGAGGGCGGCATCTTACTGCCTGGCGCGATTGAATGGCTGACCTGTTTCAGTATTTTTTCCTGTTCTGAAGAAATTTCCGACACAAGGAAAAGACCCCAATCTCTATATTCCCTACTGGAATTTAAATAAATTCTATTATTTCAATATCTTGTGATTCTGTTTGCATATGCAAAGCGATCCTTGCAGGAACGGTTGCTCTCCGGTTCCATCGCCGTCCCGCACCCTGACCACCTTGGCGGTGTGAACGCATTTCGGTCGCGACTCGATGTATCGTCGAGGACAAACTTAACCGTCCGACCAATCACTGGGCCCCGAGTTGTTAAATGATCCATGCGAAGACAAACGCCTGCGTGCGGGTGGGGGCGGGTCAGGCCTGCGAATTGAAGCAACGCTGAGGGTGGGTCTAACAGTCGAGCTATGTGTCGAGCTCCCGACTGGTGCAGATGACGAAGCCGAAGGTGAAGTAGTAGACGTAGACGAACTCCGCCCGCTCTGTACAGAATTTACATATGCCGTCGGTTTTCCTGATTCTGTTGGGTATGTCATATACGTTCGAGGCTGCTGCGATGCAGCAAAAGTGTCAGCATTCCAGAGTTGAGTTGCTTGCGCATACGACGGTGGCGGATCGTACGCAGGCGGTGCGTCATGCCCGTAGCGACTACCCCCGCTGGAGCTTTGCGCTTGGGGTGTTGAGCGGGACGGGCGAGAGGATAATCCGTCCAAGGCTGCACCTTGTACATATCCAGGGAAGTGTCTTGCTGTTTCTGTGACACGGGTGACGCGAGGAGAGTCGCCTGGCATTCGGTGAGCAGTTCCGAGGGTGTACAGGATGTCACCTATACCACTCGATCTCGTAGGAGGAGCGACGTAGTTTATCCTGGCATTGTGGGCTAGACCTATTATCTCCATTGCCCCTCTCAGATCCAGTTTATTCAGGGCAACAGGTCTGCTTTTACCCGGGCCTAAGGTTTTAAGGAAACTGCCTACGGCCTTGAATGGAGGCCAATGACCTGTCGGATCCGAACGATTTACCGGATCGCCCACGCAATACATATACGGATTCAACCCGCCCCGCCCAAACGGACTCCAACTGTCCGGACTATGAAAACGCATCAATCGCGGGTTGTAAGCACGGTAACCGTTACCCAGCAAATACCAGCAGGTTTGCGCTTCGCGCAGCTCGCCGTTGAAACCCAACCGCGTCGCGACTTTCCGTTGCGCAGACTGATGGCCGTAGACGGCGTAAGCCAGGCGATTGATGTCATCACCAACCACTTCGGCGAGCGCCGATTGTTGGCTATCAGTCGCCAGCAAAATGGTGCGTTGTTTGTTCGATTGCTGTTGATCAACCGGATCTGTTGGGGTCATGGAGCGGCCTTCCCGGGTAAATGAGTGAAGTGAGTGCCGTCCTTTGGTTTTACGTGCTTGCGCCAAGGTTGAGAACTATCAGAACTGCTAGGGTCCCGCATCGCAAACCTGAACACGCTCATTTGTAGGAGCAAGCTTGCTCGCGATGGGGGCGGCGCGGTCCCCAGGTAGACCGCGTTATCGTTCATCGCGAGGCAAGCTTGCTCCTACAGGGGGGATAGCTGATAGGATTGTGTTTGACTCAATCCTGGTCAGCCAAGAGTGCTCAGCATGCAACTTCCGGACATGAACCTCCTGGTCGCCCTCGACGCGTTGCTCGACGAGGGCAGTGTGGTGGGCGCGGCCCGGCGGATGAATCTCAGTCCGGCGGCCATGAGCCGCACGCTGACGCGGATTCGCGAGGCGATTGGCGATCCGATCCTGGTGCGTGCCGGGCGTGGCCTGGTGCCGACACCCAAGGCGCTGGCGTTGCGCGAACAGGTGCGGGATGTCGTCGAGCAGGCGGCGGTGCTGTTTCGCTCCGCCGATGAAGTGGAGTTGGGGAGCTTGCGCCGGCGGTTCAGTATTCGCGCCAACGATTTCTTCGTGGGAGTCTACGGCGGCAAGTTGTTCGACACGATGGAACGCCAGGCGCCGCTCTGTGAATTGCGCTTTGTCCCGGAGGGCGACGGGGATGACGAGGCGTTGCGTGAAGGACGTATCGATCTAAGCGTCAGTAACAACCGGCCGCTGATGCCGGAGGTGAAAGTGCAGAACCTGTTCTCCACGCATTTTGTCGGGTTGGTGCGCGAGGACCACCCGCTGTTCGATCAAGAGATCACGGCGGAGCGCTACGCGGTTTTGCCCACATCAGCATGTCCCGCCGCGGCATCGCCCGTGGCCCGATCGACACGGCGCTCAATGCCTTGGGGCTGGAGCGGCGGGTGGCGGTGATTGCGCCGAGTTTCCATGCGGCAATGTTTGCGTTGCCGGATTCCGATCTGATTCTGCCGGTGCCCAAGGAGGCGTTGCTGAGTGTGCGGCGCCTGGGGTTGAAGCTGCGTTCGTTCACCCTGCCGATTCCGCTGCCGACCCTCATGCTGACCCAGGCGTGGCATCCGCGTTTCGACAAGGATCCGGCGCATCGGTGGATGCGTGAGACGCTCAAGGCCTGTTGCGATGCGACTTGGCTGGCTGCACAAACCCCCTGAAACTGAACGCCGACCCTTGTAGGAGCTGGCTTGCCAGCGAAGGCGATTTTTCATTCAACATCTTCATTGGCTGACACACCGCTTTCGCTGGCAAGCCAGCTCCTACAGGGGATGTATTGCTGCATCGGACGCACTTATAAACTGTTGATAAGTCAATTTTCGTAAGGTTACGCACTTCATAAAATGCTTCGGTATTGAAAATCCCGGAGCTTGCAGTACATGACTTCCCTCACGGTCACGGCACCTCTCGCCGCGGCCAGCCCGATTGCCGCCGCTACGCCACCGGTGTTCGGCCCGCGAATCATCATCGGCCTGCTGGGTGTGTTGCTGGCGGTGCTGGTGTCGGGCCTCAACGAGATGGTGACCAAGGTTGCCCTGGCCGACATTCGCGGCGCGTTGGCCATTGGCTACGACGAAGGCACCTGGCTGGTCGCCAGCTACACCGCGACCTCGGTGGCCGCCATGGCGTTCGCCCCCTGGTGTGCGGTGACGTTTTCGTTGCGGCGGTTCACCCTCTGCGCGATCAGTGCGTTCACCCTGTTGGGCGTTTTGTGCCCGTTCGCCCCGAATTACGAAAGCCTGCTGCTCCTGCGGACCCTGCAAGGCCTGGCCGGCGGCGCACTGCCGCCGATGCTGATGACGGTTGCCCTGCGCTTTTTACCGGCCAATGTGAAGCTTTATGGTCTGGCCGGTTACGCCCTGACGGCCACCTTCGGTCCCGGCCTCGGCACTCCGTTGGCCGGGTTATGGACCGAGCACGTCGGCTGGCAATGGACCTTCTGGCAAATCATCGCACCGTGCCTGCTTGCCATGGTCGCGATCGCCTATGGCTTGCCCCGGGATCCGCTGCGCCTGGAGCGTTTCAAGCAATTCAACTGGCGCGGGTTGCTGCTGGGTTTTCCGGCGATCTGCATGCTGGTGATCGGCATCCTGCAGGGCAACCGACTGGACTGGTTCGAGTCGAGCCTGATCGGCGGATTGCTCGGTGGCGGGCTGTTACTGATGGTGCTGTTCCTGATCAATGAATGGTCGCAGCCGATGCCGTTTTTCAAGATGCAGATGCTCGGCATCCGCAACCTGTCGTTCGCCTTGCTGACCCTGGCCGGGGTGCTGGTGGTGCTGTTGGCGGTGATCATCATTCCGTCGAGCTACCTGGCTCAGGTCCAGGGTTATCGCCCGGTGCAGACTGCGCCGATCATGCTGCTCGCGGCATTGCCACAACTGATCGCGCTGCCCTTGGTCGCGGCGCTGTGCAACTTGCGCTGGGTCGATTGTCGCTGGGTGCTGGGTTTAGGCCTGAGCATGCTGGTGCTGTCGTGCATCGGCGGTTCGCAGCTGACGTCGGTGTGGATTCGCGACGATTTCTACCCTCTGCAACTGCTGCAAATCTTCGGTCAGCCCATGGCGGTGCTGCCGCTGTTGATGCTCTCCACCGGCAGCATCAGCCCACTGGAAGGGCCGTTCGCCTCGGCCTGGTTCAACACCGTGAAGGGCCTGTCGGCGGTGATCGCCACGGGTGTGATCGAAGCGCTGACCACGTCGAGGCTGCACTTTCATTCGAGCATGTTGGTGGACAGCCTCGGTAACTCGCCTCTGGTCGACAGCGACAGCGCGGGCCTTGCCCACCGGCTGCACGAGCAGGCCGTGGTGCTGACGGCTTCGGATCTTTATCTGTGCATGGCCGGCGTCGCCCTGGCGCTGATCCTGCTGATTTTCTGGCTGCCGACGCGGATCTATCCACCGCGCGCACCGACTTGAATGCTCCACTGGTACAGAAGGTTTTTATGACGACTCAAGCAAAGCAAAAAGTGGCCGTGGCCGCCGTCGCGGTGGTGGCACTCGGCGTGCTGGTTTATCTGCTGGCGCCGGGGATTTTCGGCCAGCGTACGCAACAGAGCACCAATGACGCCTTTGTCTCGGCGGACTTCACGCTGGTGGCGCCGCGCGTGGCCGGGTTTATCAAGGATGTGCTGGTGGAAGACAACCAGCAGGTCAAGGCCGGCCAGTTGCTGGCGGTCATCGATGACCGCGACCTGCGTGCCGCCGCCCAGGCCGCCGACGCCGAGACACTGGTGGCGCGGGCGCACCTGATAAATGCGCGGGCGACCCTTGAACGTCAGACTTCGGTGATCGCCCAGGCCCAGGCAACCGTCGTTTCGGCCAAAGCCGAGATGGCTTTCGCCGAGCATGAATTGAACCGCTACAACCACCTCGCCGGCGTCGGTGCCGGTACGGTGCAGAACGCTCAGCAAGCACGCACGCGCATCGATCAGGCCAGCGCGCGGTTAGCCAACGCCACGGCGGTACTGGCCGCGGAACGCAAGCAAGTGGAGATCCTTGCCGCCCAACGCGACGCGGCCGACGGTGGATTGAAACGGGCGCAAGCGGCGCTGGAAATGGCCAGCTATGAGCTGTCCTATACGCGCATCGTTGCGCCGCAGGACGGCATGGTCGGCGAGCGTGCAGTGCGCGTCGGTGCCTATGTCACGCCCGGGAGCAAGATTCTGGCGGTGGTACCGCTCGCTGAGGCTTATGTGATCGCCAATTTTCAGGAAACCCAATTGACCGACGTGCAGCCGGGACAGCGCGTGCAGGTAAGCGTCGACAGCCTTGGCGGCGAAGCCTTGCGCGGACGTGTCGAGAGCATCGCCCCGGCCACCGGGGTGACCTTTGCTTCGATCAAGCCGGACAATGCCACCGGCAATTTCACCAAGGTGGTGCAGCGGATTCCGGTGAAGATCGTGCTGGATGCCGGTCAGCCGCTGACTGAGCGGTTGCGGGTGGGGATGTCGGTGGAGGCGAGGATCGATACGGCGAGCGCTGGCGAACATGAGGTTGCGCAGCGATGAAGTTCTTTTTCGATCGGTCTGACGCCTTCGCGAGCAGGATCGCTCCCACAGTTGATCTGCTGGGTGCCCAAGCTTTATGCACAAAAGGAGATCCAGTGTGGGAGCGAGCCTGCTCGCGAAGGGGCCGGATGCCCCAACTAACGCTTTGCGCCTTGCTCGTCATGGGCCTCTCAGCCTGCACCGTCGGCCCGGACTTCCACAAACCTCAGGCGCAACAAGTCGCCAAGTGGTCGAAACCGGCAACAGCCGCCGCCAGTCAAGCCGTCACCGAAACCATGGACGAACGCTGGTGGGAGGTGTTCCACGACCCGCAACTCTCGGCCCTGATCCAGCGCGCCCTGAGCGACAACCTCGACCTGAAACTCGCCAGCAGCCGCTTGCAGCAAAGTCGCGCCGCGCGTCAGGTGATCACCGCCGAGCGTTACCCCAATACCGCCGCCACGGGCAGCTACGGGCGTAAACGCAACAGCGGCAAAGGCCTGAACGATCCGTCGGGCAACAATGGCGACTCTGCATTCAATCTGTGGGACGCCGGCTTCTCCGCGTCCTGGGAGCTGGACTTCTGGGGCCGGGTGCGCCGCGAAACCGAGGCCGCCGATGCGACCCTGGAAGTCGCGGAAAACGACCGCCGCGGCGTGCTGTTATCAGTCCTCGCCGAAACCGCCCAGGACTATATACAGCTACGCGGTGTGCAAAGTACCCGAGTCGTCACCGAGCAGAACCTCGACGTCGCCCGCCATAGCCTGAAGCTCTCGCAGCTGCGCCTGGCCGACGGCGTCGCCACCGATCTGGATGTCGCCGAGGCCGCCGCGCAGGTCGCCGCCATCGAATCGCGCCTGCCGGCACTGGAGCAGCGTCAGTCGCAACTGATCAACGCCCTGAGCCTGTTGATGGGCGAGCCACCCCAGGCATTGCATGCCGAGTTATCCACAGAGGCTGCCGTGCCGCAAACCCCGCGCCAGATAGCCATCGGGCTGCCGTCGCAATTGGCCGAACGCCGCCCGGACATCCGCCAGGCCGAAGCGCGCCTGCATGCCGCCACCGCCAGCATCGGCGTGGCCAAGGGCGATTTCTATCCGCGGATCACCCTGTCGGGCAATGTCGGCTCCCAAGCCATGCAGCTGAGCGATTTTGGTTCCTGGGGCTCGCGCGCCTTCGGTATCGGTCCGCAGCTCAGCCTGCCGCTGTTCGATGGCGGACGCTTGCGCGGCATGCTGCAGCTGCGTGAAGCACAACAGCAGGAAGCCGCACTCGCCTATCAGCACACCGTACTGCGCGCCTGGCATGAGATCGATGATCAACTGTCCGCCTACAACGCCAGCCAGCTGCGCCGCGACCACCTCGCCGAAGCCGTACGCCAGAACCGGATCGCCTTGCGCACGGCCCAACAGCAATATGTGGAAGGGGTGGTGGATTTCGTCAACGTCCTTACCGTGCAAGGCGAGTTGCTGGCGACTCAACAACAGTGGGTCGAAAGCTCGACCGGCGTGTCGCTGGCGATGGTCGGGTTGTACAAGGCGTTGGGCGGGGGATGGGAGTCGGTGTACCCGGTGGTTGAGACAGCGCAGCGCTAACGTTTCAAAAAATCGCAGCTTGCGGCAACTGGTACAGGGGTACACAGCTTCCCTGTAGCTGCCGCAGGCTGCGATCTTTTGAGGCCGTCACGTTCAACTCACTCCTTTGCCGACAAATTCGCCATCCCCTTGAGCAATTCGATCGGCAGCGGGAAGACGATGGTCGAGCTCTTGTCGCCGGCGATCGAACTCAGCGTCTGCATATACCGCAGCTGCATGGCGCCCGGCTGGCGGCCGAGCATTTCAGCGGCCTGCATCAGTTTTTCCGAAGCTTGCAGTTCGCCTTCGGCATGGATCACTTTGGCCCGACGTTCCCGTTCGGCTTCGGCCTGTTTGGCGATCGCGCGCACCATCGATTCGTTGAGGTCCACGTGCTTGATCTCGACATTGGCCACCTTGATGCCCCAGGCGTCAGTCTGGGCATCAAGCACTTGCTGGATATCGACATTCAAGCGCTCGCGTTCGGCCAGCAGTTCATCCAGCTCGTGTTTGCCGAGCACCGCCCGCAACGTGGTCTGGGCCAATTGACTGGTGGCCATCAGGAAGTCTTCGACCTGGATGATCGCCTTCTGCGGATCGAGCACACGGAAATACAGCACCGCGTTGACCTTGACCGAGACGTTGTCGCGAGTGATGACGTCTTGCGGCGGCACGTCGAGGACCACGGTACGCAAGTCGACGCGAACCATCTGCTGCACCACTGGAATCAGGAGGATCAGGCCGGGGCCCTTGACCTGCCAGAAGCGTCCGAGCTGGAACACCACTCCGCGCTCGTATTCGCGCAGGATACGAAAGGTCGACCCCGCCAGTGCAATCAGCAATAACAGCAGCGCGGCAAAACCCAGTTGCAGGCCCATGGTTATTCTCCACCCGGCGCGCGTCAGCCGCGGCCACTTCCAACAGCAGTCCCTTGCGAGCCACCACCCGGACTCGCTGCCCGGGTTGCAGCGGCGTGGTGCTGAGTACCTGCCACTGCTCTCCTTGCAGGTGCACCCAGCCGTTACAGGCATTGCCGGCCTGCAACGATTTTATCGCGGTCACGCTGCCTACCAGTCCTGCATCGCCGCTGACGGTGTGGCGCGGTCGGGTTTTCAGGGCTTGGATCAGCAGGAAGAGCAACAACAGGGCACTGATCAGTCCCAGGCCGATCATCAGCGGCACCGGCACCTCCGTGTTGGTCAGGATCACCGCACCGATCACGAACAACACAATGCCGCCCAAACCGATTACGCCGTAATTGGGCAGTGCCGCTTCGGCAATCAGAAACGCGATGCCAAACGTGATCAGCCAGATCCCGATGGGGTTGGGCGTCAGCAGGACCACCGTGTCCGCGGCGAAGACCGAGCCGCTCAAGGCCAACAACAGCGCAACCGCACAGCAACGAATGTTCACTTGACCCCCCTTGTAGGAGCGAGCTTGCTCCGGGCGGCGTTCCGACGATGAACCTGAGAGCACCGCGCTGAGTCAGGCAGTCCGCGTTAGCTCATCCATACAGTCTAGTCGAGCTATGAATTGTACGAATTTTGATCAGTTGTTGACGTTGTCCGGTGGGCAGATTTCCCTCTTGTTTGCACCAGCGGGCCTAGACTTTCAGTACAGAGAAAAGTGTTAACCATCGTCCACCAGACACTGTCTGTGGACACCGAGGTGCATCATGCGTATGGCAAGAACCGTGCAGAGAAGCCTGGACAAGGCTCAATGCGAATATGACATCGTCACCCACCCACACTCGGCCAGCAGCCTTGAAACGGCGCGAGTCGCGGGCATTCCTGCCGAGCGGGTGGCCAAATCGGTCATCCTCGACGATCACCATGGTCATTACCTGATGGCCGTCCTCCCCGCCAGCCGCCACCTGGACCTGAGCAAAGTTCGCAGCAGTGGCGAATGGCAGGTCTCACGGGAAAGCAACCTGCCGCACCTGTTTGATGATTGCGAACGCGGCGCCGTGCCCGCCTTGGGTGAGGCCTATGGGCTGGATGTGGTTATCGATCCGCTGCTGACCCGGCAGAAAGATATTTATCTGGAAGCCGGCAACCACACCAACCTGCTGCACATGAACATGCCGGAGTTTCTGAAAATGGTGCCGCATGCCGAGGTGCGAGAGTTGAGTAGTTGAGTGTTGCAGCGTCAGTTGTGCCGCCATCGCGGGCCAGCCCGCTCTACAGGCATCGTGTATACCCTGTAGGAGCGAGCTTGCTCGCGAATAATATTTCATTCACCAAGGATCCCAGACATGCAATCCCCAACCCACAGCCTCCCCTCGCTCTTCAAACAACTTGGCCTGCCTGATGACGCCGAAAGCATCGACAAATTCATCGCCACGCATTCACCGCTTAAACCGGAACTGCATCTGGCGGACGCTTTTTTCTGGAGCGAGAGCCAGGCGGAGCTTTTGCGGGAGGAAATTCTGGATGACGCGGATTGGGCGGAGGTGGTGGATCAACTGGATGTGCTGCTGAGGAAGGGGCGGGGGGTATAAACCTGGATACATGGTCCCCGCGGATGTTTTCGAGCGCAGTTGAATACCTCCGACCGTAAGCTCTTCGGTCGCAAAAATTTGTTACAAAACTTGACCAGATTTCCCGACAAATGTCATATTGATAGTTAGCAAACTAACAGTGTGTGTTGTCCTTCGTGCCGAAAAACCTCGACGTCCTCCAGATGAACATCAGCAGCTCCATGGTGGTGGCCGCCCGGCATTGGCGCAAAATCTGCCAGGCCACGCTGGTCAACTGTGGAGTCTCCGAAGCCTGCGCCGTCCCGTTGTTGATGATCGGGCGATTGGGCGATGGCGTGCGGCAGGTCGCGGTGGCGCAGGCGGCGGGGATGGAAAGCCCGTCGCTGGTGCGTCTGTTGGACCAGCTGTGTCATGCCGGCTACGTCTGTCGTACCGAAGACGCCCATGACCGGCGCGCCAAATGCCTGAGCCTGACTGCGACCGGTCGGGAGGTGGTACAAGCGGTCGAGATCGAATTGGTGCGCTTGCGTCACGAAGTGCTCGCAGGCATCGAGCAGAGTGATCTGGAAGCGACGCTGCGGGTTCTCAAAGCCTTCGAATCGGCCAATCTTTCACCGGTGGCCAATCCTTGAAAGGTTTTTTCACCGGCATGCCCCCGGCGCGGGACTGGTTCTACGGTGCGCGCACGTTCGCGGCCTCGATGATCGCGTTGTACATCGCCATGCTCATGCAAATGCCCCGTCCCTATTGGGCAATGGCCACGGTTTATATCGTTTCCAGTCCCTTTGTCGGCCCGACCAGTTCCAAGGCGTTGTACCGCGCGGTCGGCACGCTGCTTGGTGCCGCGGCCGCGGTTTTTTTCGTGCCGATGTTTGTCCAGAGTCCGTATGTATTGGTGGTGGTCATCGCGCTGTGGACCGGGACGCTGCTGTTTTTGTCCCTGCACCTGCGCACGGCCAACAGTTATGCGCTGATGCTGGCGGGTTATACCTTGCCGCTGATCGCCTTGCCGGTGGTGGATAATCCGCTGGCGGTGTGGGACGTGGCGGAAGCGCGCACTGAAGAAATCTTTCTCGGCATCGCCGTTGCGGCGGTGGTGGGTGCGATGTTCTGGCCAAGGCGGCTGGCGCCGGTGTTCAACGATTCGGTGAGTAAATGGTTTACCGATGCTTCGACCTACAGCCTGCGATTCCTCAGCCGCAACGTGCAGCCGGACCAGGTCAGCGCCCTGCGCGCATCGATGGTCGCGACATTCAATACCCTGGAACTGATGATCGGCCAACTGCCCCATGAAGGCGCGCGGCCGCAAACCGTGCGCAATACCAAGGAACTGCGCGGACGCATGATTCACCTGTTGCCGGTGATCGACGCGCTCGACGACGCGCTCTATGCCCTTGAACGACGCACGCCCGAGTTGGTGGCCAGGTTTTCGCCGCTGCTGACTGCGAGCGCCGAGTGGCTTGCGCAGCACAATGCCGATCTCGGCCGTTGGCAGGCACTGAAAAACCAGCTCGAAGCCCTGCAACCCTCCGCCGAGGCCTTGGACGATCGCAAGCAGTTGCTGTTTTCCAATGCCCTGTACCGCCTGGGTGAGTGGATCGATTTGTGGCAGGACTGTCGCAGCCTGCAATACGCCATCCAGTGCGAAAGCCAGGACAGCTGGCGCGCGGTGTATCGGCACTGGCGGCTCGGGCGCTTGTCGCCATTTCTCGACCGTGGGCTGATGCTCTATTCGGCGGCGTCCACGGTCACGGCGATCATTGTCGCGTCGGTGCTGTGGATTCTGCTCGGCTGGACCGACGGTGGCTCCGCAGTGATTCTGGCAGCGGTGGCGTGCAGCTTCTTCGCCTCGATGGACGATCCGGCACCGCAGATCTACCGGTTCTTTTTCTGGACGGCGATGTCGGTGCTGTTCGCCAGCCTCTATCTGTTTTTGATCCTGCCTAACCTGCATGACTTCCCGATGCTGGTGCTGGCGTTCGCCGTACCCTTCATCTGCATCGGCACCCTGACGGTCAAGCCCCAGTTCTACCTGGGCATGCTGCTGACGCTCGTCAATACCTCGTCTTTCATCAGCATTCAGGGGGCCTACGACGCGGACTTCCTCAGCTTCGTCAATTCCAACCTGGCCGGCCCCGTGGGTTTGCTGTTCGCCTTTGTCTGGACCCTGATCGCGCGGCCGTTCGGTGCGGAACTGGCGGCCAAGCGCCTGACCCGTTTCAGCTGGCGCGACATTGTCAGCCTCACCGGGCCGGCCTCGTTGGCCGAACACCGGCAGTTGGGCGTGCACATCCTCGATCGCCTGATGCAGCATCTGCCGCGGCTGGCCATGATCGGCCAGGACACCGGCATCGCGCTGCGCGAAGTGCGCGTGGCCCTGAACCTGCTCGACTTGCTCGCCTATACGCCGCGAGTGTTCGGTGTGCCGCAAGCGGTGTTGCACCAGGTGGTGGCCGAAGTTGGCGAGTACTTCAAAGCGTGCCTGAAGGCTGGCGAACGTCTGCCAGCGCCGAGCCCGTTGTTGATGACCATGGACCGCGCGCGTCGCGCCCTGAATCGCGATTGCGACGACGGCGCGCGTCTGCACCTGCTGCATGCCCTGAGCGGGCTGCGCCTGGCGTTGCTGCCGGGCGTGGAGTTCGTCGGCACCGCCGAGCTTGAAGAACCGCTGCCCCATGGCATCGATGGAGCGCCTTTATGATCGGTGATCTGGATATCAGCGGAGTGTTCCTGCCGACGTTCCTGGTGCTGATGGGTATTACGTACATGTTGTACCTGTTGGTGCACGGGTTGCTCACGCGCCTGCACTTTTACCGTCTGGTCTGGCACCGGGCATTGTTCAACGTGGCTCTCTACGCTTTGCTGCTCGGCGCCGTGGACTCACTCAGTCGATACCTGATGACATGAAAAAACCGTTTTTGACCCTCGGTCGCGTGGTGCTGACCCTGCTGATCGTGACCTTCGCCGTTGTCGTCGTCTGGCGCATGGTGATGTATTACATGTTCGCGCCCTGGACCCGGGACGGGCACATTCGTGCCGACATCGTGCAGATCGCCCCGGACGTCTCCGGTCTGATCCAGCAGGTGGATATACGCGACAACCAGTGGGTGAAACGTGGCCAGGTGCTGTTCAGCATCGACCAGGACCGTTTCAGACTGGCTCTGCGCCAGGCGAAGGCGGCGGTTGCCGACCGTAAGGAGACTCTGGCTCAGGCGCAACGGGAAGCCAAACGCAACCGTGGCCTTGGCAATCTGGTACCGGGCGAGCAACTGGAAGAAAGCCAGTCCCGGGTGGCGCGGGCCGAGGTGGCGCTGATGGAAGCCCAGGTGGCAGTGGACAGTGCCCAGCTCAACCTCGACCGTTCGACCATCCGCAGCCCGGTGGATGGCTACGTCAATGACCGTGCGCCGCGCAATCAGGAATTCGTCACCGCCGGACGCCCGGTGTTGTCGGTGGTGGACAGCAATTCCTTTCACATCGATGGCTATTTCGAAGAGACCAAGCTCGATGGTATTCATGTCGGTCAGCGCGTCGACATTCGGGTGGTCGGTGACCGTGCACGCCTGCGCGGGCACGTGGAAAGTATCGTCGCCGGCATCGAAGACCGCGATCGCAGCAGCGGCAGCAACCTGCTGCCCAACGTCAACCCGGCGTTCAGTTGGGTGCGGCTGGCCCAGCGGATTCCGGTGCGAATTGCCTTCGACGAGGTGCCGGCGGACTTTCGCATGATTGCCGGCCGCACGGCGACGGTGTCGATCATGGACGATCAAACCCGGGAGGCTGCGCCATGAGCAGGGTTCCGGTTTTAGCTATTGCTGGATTGGGCCTGTTGCTGTCGGCCTGCCAGGTGGTCGGGCCGGATTATCATCTGCCGGATGAAGCCGCCGTGCACCGTGAAGACCTGCAGGGCGAGCTGGCAACGGACGGCAAAAATGTTGTCTCGGCGCCGGTGCCCGGCGATTGGTGGCGGCTGTATCAGGATCCACGCCTTGATCAGCTGGTGCAGCAGGCCATGGCGTCCAATACCGACTTGCGGGTGGCGGCGGCGAATCTGTCCCGGGCTCGCGCGCAGGTCGACGAAGCGCAGGCCGCAGGCGGCTGGCATGGCGGCGTGAAGATCGGCGCCCAGCGGTTGCAGGAGTCCGGCGAAGCGTTCTTGCTGCCGGAGAAAGTGCCGGTGGCCAACGTCGGCGACATTGGCATTACCACCTCGTATCAGTTCGACCTGTTCGGTACCTTGCAGCGCGGGATCGAAGCGGCCAAGGCCAATGCCGATGCGACCAAGGCGGCCGCGGATACGGCCCGGATCACCCTGGTGGCCGACGTCGTTCGGGCCTACACCCAGGTCTGCGCGGCCAACGAAGAGCGGGAAATCGCCCAGCATTCCCTCGACCTCCAAGCCCAGGGCACCACGCTGATCCAGCGTTTGCGTGACGCCGGGCGTGGCGATGAAACCCAGGTCACCCGCTCGCAAACCCAATTCAAGTCTTTGCGCGCCGACATGCCGCGCTATGAAGCGGCACGCCAGGCTGGCCTGTTCCGTTTGTCGATGCTACTGGCCAAACCGTTGGATCAGCTGCCGTCGGGCACCGCCAGCTGCGCCGAACTGCCGAAAATCGCGCAATTGTTGCCGGCAGGTGACGGTGCAACCTTGCTCAAACGCCGCCCCGACGTGCGGCAGGCCGAGCGCCGACTGGCTGCCGCGACGGCCGGCATTGGTATCGCCACCGGCGAGTTGTACCCGGACATCAGCATCGGCGCATCCGTCGGTACCATTGGCATCCTGGAAAACCTCGGCAAACCGGCGACCAATCGCTGGGGCTTCGGCCCATTGCTGACCTGGACCGTGCCATCCAACGGCTCCCGGGCGCGAATCCGCGAGGCCGAAGCGACGACCCAGGGCGCGCTGGCGCATTTCGACGGCGTGGTGCTCAACGCCATCCGCGAAACCCAGACCGGCCTGGCCCAGTACTCCGCCTTGCTGCAACGCCGCGACGCCTTGGCGGATGCAGAGCAGTCGGCGCAACTGGCCGCGGACCAGACCCACCGCTTTTTCACCGCCGGACGTGCCTCGTTCCTGGCCGATCTGCAAGCCACGCGCACGTACACCGACGTACGGGCGCAATTGGCCGCCGCCAACACCCAGGTTGCCATGAGCCAGATCGATTTGTTCCTGGCGTTGGGCGGTGGCTGGGAAAGCGGACGAACGCAAGCCTCTAACCCCGGCAAACCCTGAGGCCGTTGCTATGCTTTGACTTGATGGGATCGCTTGCCGAACTCATCGATCCAGGCACGCGTTGGTCTTGGGGATACCAATAATGAAAAACCCTTATGCTCCCGGCTTCTGGTGCGCTATTGCAGCATTGGTGCTGCTCTCGGCCACTTATTTCTACGGCATCATGCTGGCCCACCAGATCGACACGGCACTGATTTTCCTCGACAGCGCCGCCGCGCTGATTGCCGTGATGGCGATCGTGGTGGTGGCCGTGGCGTCGGTCCAGGGGCAGCGCATCAAAAAAAGGCAATGCGAACGAGGCAAGACCCTGGTGCTGATCTGGGACACCAAGGTGGCGTTGCGTCGCGTCGAAACGGTGTTTGACCGGTATTTCTGGGGCAGCTACTGGCAACCGGGGCGCACGTTCCAGGAGGTCATGGGCGAACTCACCGGCACACCGCTGGAAAAAAGCCTCGAAACGTTGAAAAAGCAATGTCTGGAGTTGGACAAGCAGATCGCCGAAGACGGCCGACATTGGCTCAATAATGCCCGCGAACTCGCCGATGTCGCCACCGCCATGGCCCGGGAGCGCTATCAACTGGACTTCTGCGACCCGCGCGCGGAAGTGACGGGCGGGGCGGTGATCAATCGCGATTTTGAGGTGCTGGTTTATACCTGGACGGCGCGGCTGAAGAGCTTTGATCATCAGCTGGATGAGATTGAGGTTCAGTATTCCTGAATTGATGTTGCCTGGGCTGACGCCTTCGCCGGCAAGCCAGCTCCTACAGGAATCACGCGAATCCTGTAGGAGCTGGCTTGCCAGCGAAGGCGATCTCATGACCGCCGAAACTCTCACCCCCCACGCACGGTCCATAGACACTCTTTAACCTTTAATCATTGGGGCACCCGGTGCGCCTGATGCTAATCTGCATCCCACTTTTCAGCGGAGTCGAGCCGTACCCGTCAAGGGTTCAGGGAAGACGACCACACCTTCAACAATGGACATTGACTGGGTAACTCATGAATAAATCAGCAGGCGTGCTTCTGGGAATTGTCGCGGCCATCGGTGTCATCAGTGCCGGCGGTGCCTGGTACACCGGTACCAAGCTCGAAGGCGTGCTCAACACCTCGATCGCCGACGCCAACAAGGAATTGCAGGCCGCGCTGGTGGGTTCCAAAGGCACGGCGTCCCTGGAGCTGGTGTCGCTGGAGCGCAATGTATTCAGCAGCACCGCGCACTATCGCCTCAAGGGCGAAGGCGAAATGTTCGGCGAAGCACCGTTAGAGCTGTTATTCGTCGATCACATCGAACATGGCCCGCTGCCGTTTTCGCGCCTGGTATCGCTGAAGTGGCTGCCGGTCATGGCCACCAGTCACTACGAGCTGGAAAGAACCCCGACCACCGAAAAATGGTTCATCGCGGCCAAGGACAAATCCCCGCTCACCGGCTTGGTCAACATCGGCTACGACAATTCCACCAACGGCATCCTGCAGATGCTGCCGCTGGACGTGGCCCTGGATGACAAGTCCAACCTGAAGTTTTCCGGCCTCAACCTCGACGTCGCGGCCAGCGCCCAGGCGCAGAAGGTCAAGGCCAACGGCTACATGGATAGCCTGACGCTGACCACGGTGGCTGAAGACCAGACGCCGGTGAAGGTTGAGATGAACGGCCTGACTTTCGCCAGCAACCTGGAAAAAAGCACCTACGGCTACTACACCGGCGAGAACACCCTTGAGCTGACCGACAGCAAAACCACCTTTGGCGCCAGGCAGTCGATACTGGGTTTCAAGAAATTTGAAATGAAGAACAAGACCGAGGAATCGGGCACCAGCGCTTCAGGGCGTGCCGATTACAAGGTGGGCGAAGTGTCCTTCAACGGCAAGACTGTCGGTTCTGCCCAGATGGCCATGAGCTTGAAGAACCTCGACATCCCGGCGACCCAGTCGCTGGTGCAGATTTACCAGACGAAGCTGCAACCGTACGAGAAAGCCGCCGCCGAGGCCGCTGCCGCCGGTGAACCCGTACCGGAGCTGGTCCTGACCCCGGCCGAAGAGGCCCAGGTCAAGACCGGTCTGGAGAAATTGCTGGCTGCCGGTCCGCAGATTGCTCTGGAGAACCTGTCGTTCCACACCGCCAACGGTGAAAGCCGCGCCAATCTGGTGCTCGACCTGACCAAGCCCAAGTCCATGGACTTGCCACCGGATCAACTGACCCGGCAACTGATCGCCCTGCTGGACGTCAATCTGCAGGTGTCCAAGCCCATGCTCGTTGATTTGCTTAGCGTCCAGGGGCAAATCGACGGTCAGACCGACGCCAAGCTCATTGCCGACCAGGCCACCGCCACCGCCGACATGTTCGCCAGCATGGCGATCGGTGCCCAGCTCGCAAAACTCGACGGCAGTAGCATCGTCACCAAACTGCACTACGCTAACAATCAGGTGGAGTTCAACGGCCAGAAAATGACGGTCGAAGAATTTGCCGGCTTCGTGATGAGTAAGCTTGGGGGGGCTGGAAACATCCAGTAAAACCGGGGCTTACACACCGCACGCCCGGCCTCTGCTCCCAGCAGACGTCGGGCGTTTTGCTGTCTGGCATTTAAGACAGGACGATGGCCGGTGCCTGCAGTTTCACGAATCTGAACAATTATTGTGTTCCCAATTACCCAGCGAGTTCGCATGCAAGACTGCCTTTAAATAAAGTTTGGCTGGGTCACCTGGACCAGCTTTCCGATACGAAAGGGCAAAAAGGGCATTGCGGCCCGGCTGGCCATGTAAGGATGCTGACGTATGCCGAGTATTGTTGCCCCTTTTGTTCAACGTGGTATGCGACCGCTGTTTCGCGTCGCGTTGTGCAGCCAGTTGATCTGGCCGATGTTAGCGTTTGCAAACACCCCTTACGATGAAATGGTGCTCGATGCCCGAGCCGGTCACTACACGCCCGCGCTCACCGCGCTGCGTCAGGTACCGCCGGACCAGGCCACCACCGATCAGATCAGCGATCACTTGCAGATCGCCAGTTGGGCCGGCCTGGACGCCGAAGTGATCAAGGTCTATGAAACCCAGGGACGCAATCTGGACCTGCCGGTTGCAGCCCTGACCGCCACTGCGCGGGCCTACCGCAACAAGGGCCGCTGGGACGATGCGAACCGGGTCTACAACAAGGCCTTGGCCATCGACCCGGAAAACCAGGAATTGCAGCTGGGGATGGCGCTGAACCAGGCTGACTCCGACAAGCCCGACCAGGCGGTGACGCGTGCCAGAGCGCTGGTGGCGGCCCAACCCAATGACGTCTCCCGCCGGATGGCCCTGGGCTACGCCTTGAATCGTGCCGGCAAAGAGTACGACTCGTTGTTCGAATACGATCAGGCCTTTGTCCGTTCCGGTAACGATCCAGAAGTCGCCAAGGAGTATGTGCGTGCGATGCAACGGGCTCACCTGCCGGAGCCTGCCTTGCGCCTGGCCCGTCAGCGCCCCGGGTTGATCGATCCGGTCACGATACGTCACCTCGAAGGCGACCTGGCCGCAGAACGTGTGCGTCTGGCTGAAATGCCGACCCGCGGCGAAGCAGAGCGCTATGTGATCGCTGATCGGGCCCTGGCCGATTACGACAAATTGATTTCCGCCTGGTCCGCGGATCCGCAGGCTAAAGACGACGTCATCCGCTGGCGCATCGACCGCATGGGTGCCCTCAACGCCCGCTCCCGCTCCGCCGAGGTCATCAGCGAATACCACAAGCTGCAGGCCGAAGGTGTGGAAGTGCCGGTCTACGCCCAGCGTTGGGTCGCCGCGTCCTACCTGGACGAGCGCGAACCGGAAATCGCCACCGATATGTATCGTGCGATCCTGCTCACGCCGGATGCCGATCCTGGCAACCGTTTGCAAGACACCACCGCGCTTTACTATGCCCTGCTCGAAAGTGGCAACGCCGAGGAGG
Source organism: Pseudomonas sp. VI4.1 (assembly GCF_002029345.1). Taxonomy (NCBI): domain Bacteria; kingdom Pseudomonadati; phylum Pseudomonadota; class Gammaproteobacteria; order Pseudomonadales; family Pseudomonadaceae; genus Pseudomonas; species Pseudomonas sp. VI4.1. The sequence continues at coordinate 138,849 of NZ_MULM01000181.1, read as the reverse complement.
CGCGCGTAGTCGCCGAGGACCTGGCCAAAGCCCAGCGACCACGCGTCCAGCTCAAGGGCCTGCCCGGAGGCAACCCCAACGACGAATGGATGGACGCGCAACAACTCGCTGCCCAGGCCGGGACTTACAGTTCCGATCTGCCCCATGGCGAGGAGCGCCTGCAGGCCTTGGTCGAGCAGGCGCCGGGCAACATCAGACTGCGTGTGGCCCAGGCCGATCTGTACCTGGCGCGAGGCTGGCCGCGGCTTGCCGAGAGCAAGCTCAAGGAAGCCGAGGCCATGGCCCCGCGGGACATTAACCTGGAAATCGCCCAGGCCCACACTGCCACGGACCTGCAGGAATGGCGGCAGATGGATGCGCTGACCGACGATGTGGTCGCGCGTTTTCCCGAGAATAGTCAGGTCAAGCGCTTGCAACGTCAGCGTGAGGTCCATGACATGTTCGAGCTGCGCGTAGAAGCGTTCGGCGGCAAGACTTATGGCGGTGATGACGACAACGTCGGCGCGGTCAACGGCAGTAAAGATTTCGGCATCGAAACCGTCCTGTACAGCCCACCCATCGGTGAAGACTGGCGTGTGTTCGCCGGTGCCGGTTATGCCGAAGGCGACTTCCAGGAAGGGACCGGTAACCATAACTTCCAGCGCGTCGGGCTCGAACGCCGGACCCGCGACTTGACCCTGGAAGCGGAAGTCTCCAACCACTCCTATGGCTTCGGTTCCAAGCAGGGCGCGCGTCTGGCGTTCGCCCATGACATCAACGATTACTGGCAGTACGGCGCCAGCCTGGAATATTTCGCCGCGGCGACGCCGTTGCGGGCCTTGAACAGCGACATCACGGCCAATGGCGGCAGCGGTTTCATTCGCTGGCGGGCCAATGAAAGTCGCGAGTGGAAATTCGCGCTCAGCCCGTCCCACTTCAGCGACGGCAACGACCGCGTCGAAGCCTTGCTCACCGGGCGCGAAGGCATCTACAGCGCACCGAACGTGCAAGTCGATCTGGGATTGGAAGTCGGCGCCAGCCACAACTCCCTGTCTGAAGACGTGCCGTATTTCAACCCCAAGTCCGATCTCAGCGTCCTGCCGATGGTCAGCGTCAATCACATGCTCTACGAGCGCTATGAAACCCGATGGAGTCAGCAGTTCCAGGTCGGCGCGGGTACTTACACCCAGAAATATCACTCCACCGGAGGCATGGCCCTGTTGGGCTATGGCCAGCGTTACAGCTGGAACGACGTGTTGGAGGTCGGCGGTATGTTGAGCGCGATCAACCGGCCATATGACGGAGAGCGGGAAACCGATCTGCGCCTGATGGTCGATCTTACTTTCCGCTTCTAGAGGGGTTTGAAAATGGCCTTGATGTCGCGTTTCTTCCTCCTGCTGGGGGTGCTGTTGATCAGCGCTTGTGCCCAGCAAGCACCGGCGTTTGCGCCGCCGTCCGAACGGCCGCTGGACGCCAGCGAAACCCCGTGGCCGAAAAACCATGTACTCGGCATCGCTTATCACGATGTCGATGACAAGGACCCGGACCAGGCGGTGGTGGCGGTGCGAACCGAACGCCTGATCGAGCAGCTGGCCTGGTTGCGGGAGAACGGCTACCAGCCGGTCTCCATTGACCAGGTCCTGGCGGCACGCAAAGGCGGCCACGATCTGCCGCCCAAAGCGGTCATGCTCAGTTTCGACGACGGTTATTCGAGCTTCTATACCCGGGTGATGCCGGTGCTGCGTGCCTATAAATGGCCTGCATTGCTGGCGCCGGTTGGAACCTGGCTCGACACCCCGGCGAACCAACCGGTGGATTTCGCCGGCATGCCGCGCAAGCGCTCGGAATTCCTGACCTGGGATCAAGTCCGGGAGGTTTCCCAGTCCGGACTGGTGGAAATCGCTGCGCATACCGATGCCAATCACAAGGGTATCCTGGGTAACCCTCAGGGCAACCTGGAGCCGGCCGCCACAACCCGGCGTTACGATCCCGTCGCCAAACGCTATGAAACCGAAACTGAGTTCCAGGCCCGTCAACGTGTTGACGTCGCGGCGATCTCGGAGAAAATTTACAAGGTCACCGGTAAAAAGCCGCGCGTCTGGGTCTGGCCATACGGTGCGGCGGACGGCAGCACGCTGCAAATCGTCAATGATCAGGGCTATCAGATGGCCTTGACCCTCGAAGACGGGCTCGACACCGTCGATACCCTGATGAGCAGCCCTCGTTACCTTGTTTCTGCTGACCCGGAAGGCGCGCGCTTCGCCAACAGCGTCGTCTCGGTGCAGGAGAACAATGCGATGCGCGTCGTGCACGTCGACCTGGATAACGTCTACGACCCGGACCCGGCCCAGCAGGAAAGAAACCTGGGTAAACTGATCCAGCGCATGTCCGACATGGGCGCCAATACGGTGTTCCTGCAGGCCTTCGCCGATCCGAAGGGTGATGGCCTGGTGCATTCGCTGTACTTCCCCAACCGTCACCTGCCGATGGCCGCCGACATTTTTGACCGCGTGGCCTGGCAGTTGCACACTCGCGCCCATGTCAAAGTCTACGCCTGGATGCCAGTGCTGAGCTTTGCCCTGGATTCGAAGCTGCCGCGCGTGACGCGCTGGGATCCGGAAACGGGCAAGGCGTCGGTCGACCCGAAGCAATACATACGCTTGTCGCCTTACGATCCCAACGTAAGACGCATCATTGGTGAAATCTACGAAGACCTCGCGCGCATGGCGTCGGTCGACGGTGTCCTGTTTCACGATGACGCAGTAATGTCGGACTTCGAAGACGCAGGCCCCGATGCGCTCAAAGTCTATGCTGCCAATGGTCTGCCCGGCTCGATTGCCGCGCTGCGCGCCGATCCTGCCGTGATGCAGCGGTGGACGCGCTTCAAGAGCCGCTACCTGATCGATTTCACCAAGGAGCTGACCGCCAAGGTCCGCGCCATTCGTGGCCCGCAGCTGTCTACGGCGCGCAACATTTTCGCCGAGCCGATGCTCAATCCCGAGAGTGAAGCCTGGTACGCACAGAATCTGGATGATTTCCTCGGCACTTACGACTGGACGGCGCCGATGGCCATGCCGTTGATGGAAAAGCAGTCTTATGAAGAGTCCCATGCCTGGCTCGAAAAACTGGTCGCCACGGTCAAGTCTCGCCCCGGTGCGCTTGATCGCACCGTGTTCGAATTGCAGGCACGGGACTGGACGAAACAGGAAGATGCCGACATCGACGGCGGAACACTGGCCGAGTGGATGAGAGTGCTCCAGCGTCAGGGCGTGACCAGTTTTGGTTACTACCCCGACAACTTCCTCGACAATCTGCCAGAGCTGAAGGCCGTAAGGCCCTCGCTCTCCAACAAGTGGAATCCATAACATGCTGGATAGACTTCTGGCTCTACTCGTTCTGGCGATCGTCCTCGGGATTCCCCTCGGACTGATCTTTCTACTCACTGGCCAGTTCCTGATGGACTTCGTGTTCTTCTATCCACTGTTCATGTCGGGACTGTGGATCGCCGGGGGACTCTATTTCTGGCTGCACTGGGAGCGGCACTGGCCGTGGAACGAAGACACCTTGCCGCCACCGCTGGCCGGCGAGCCGTTGATTTCGATCCTCATCCCTTGCTTCAACGAAGGCGACAACGTCACTGAAACCATTCATGCGGCGCTGGGCCAGCAGTACCCGAACATCGAGGTCATCGCGATCAACGATGGTTCGAAAGACAACACCGGCGCCATCCTCGACGCCTTGGCCGTGCAGGATCCGCGTTTGCGGGTGCTGCACCTGGCGGAGAACCAGGGCAAGGCTGTGGCCCTGCGCATGGGCGCCATTGCAGCGCGTAGCGAGTACCTGGTGTGCATCGACGGTGATGCGCTGCTGGCACCCCATACTGCGGCTTACCTGGTTGCGCCGTTGCTCGAGAACCCACGCCTCGGCGCGGTGACCGGCAACCCGCGGATCCGTACCCGCTCGACCCTGGTCGGCCGGGTGCAGGTTGGCGAGTTCTCCTCGATCATCGGTTTGATCAAACGTACCCAGCGCGTGTTCGGGCGGATCTTTACCGTCTCCGGCGTGGTCGTTGCTTTCCGTCGTACGGCCCTGCACCGGGTCGGCTACTGGAGCACGGACATGATCACCGAAGACATCGATATCAGCTGGAAGCTGCAGCTGGATCACTGGAGCATTTTCTACGAGCCCCGCGCGCTGTGCTGGATCCTGATGCCGGAAACCCTGGGTGGTCTATGGAAACAGCGTCTGCGCTGGGCCCAGGGCGGTGCGGAAGTGCTGTTCAAGAACATTCGCGGCATCTGGCAGTACCGTCATCGTTACCTCTGGCCGTTACTGTTCGAATACTGCCTGTCCACCGGTTGGGCGTTCACTTTCCTGCTGTCGATAATTCTATGGCTGGTGGGTCTGTACATCGCATTGCCGGAAGTCATTGCGGTGCCCCGTATGTGGCCACCGGCGTTTACCGGCTTGCTGCTGGCAGTGGTCTGCCTGATGCAGTTCGGCGTCAGTCTGCTGATCGATCGCCGCTACGAAAAAGGTTTGGGCAAGACGATGTTCTGGGTGATCTGGTACCCGCTGGTGTTCTGGTTGGTCAGTCTGCTCACCACGCTGGTCAGTTTTCCCAAAGTGCTGTTCCGTCTACGTCAGAAACGTGCGCGCTGGGTCAGTCCAGATCGCGGCATTCGGCCGCCAGGTGCCGATGAAGAGGAGATCGTCAAATGAAAATCATCACAACCCGGCAGCGGCCAGTACTGTTCGTGGTCGATACCATGTTCACCGTCCTGGCCTGGGCCGGATTCCTGTACCTATTGTTCCTGGGTATCTGGCCATTGATCGTCAGCCACGACGGTCCGCGGATTGGCGCTTCGGCGTACGACGCCCTCGGCACCCTGCAGATTTATTTGTGGGTGGCGGTGTTCAACGCGCTGGTACTGATCGGTTGGGCACGTTATCAACAACGTAAAAGCAAGAGCTACGCCCAGCGTCGGCTGGCGGCCCCGGTCGTCGACGATCAGGGCTTGAGCAAAAGCTTCAAGCTGACCCGTGAAAAGCTGCACAAACTGCGCAGCCCGGGTTCGATGACTATTCACAACGACCACGATGGCGATATTTCCCACGTGGTGAGCCACTTCTTCACGATCGACCCCCGGCAGCCGCTCTCCCTGCATCCTCTGGAGAATCCAAAAGTGGTCCGTCGTCCATCCGACGATGACGAAGGCAAAGAGCCGGTGAACCGCGCCTGAGCCTGACACGTTCGCCCGGTTAGGAGCTGCTGCGCGCTGCGATCTCAAGATCAAAAATTGAAGATCGCAGCCCGCGGTAGCTCACCGGTTATGTGAAGCTAATGGTCAGCCAACATCCCGAATCAAGCGCCACGCCTCGTCCACCGGCAGTGGTTGTTTCATCCGTTCAGCCAGCATCGCCATCGCCCGTTCTTCATCGCAGGCGACGGCGGCTGCCACCACCCCGTTCTTGCAGAACAGGCCGATAAAGGGCGGATGGTCGGGGTCGCCTTTGAATTCGACTTCGTCCCAAGCCTCGGCATGGCCCAGGTAGTCGTAGTTTTTGCCGAAGTGCCAGGTCCAGAAAAACGGCACGTCGAGGTAGTGCTCGTCGCCGCCGAGCATGTTCGCCGCAGCGATCCGAGCCTGTTGCTGGGCCAGGCGCCAATGCTCGATACGCTGAGGCTGGCCATTGAGCGGGAAGGTCGCGATATCACCGGCGGCCCAGAGCCCATCGGTCACGCGCATACCGCCGTCGACCGTCAGTGACTGATCTTTTTCCTTGGGCAAATCGGCAAACGGTCCAGTTGCCGGGCTGACGCCAATGCCGACCAGCACCAGGTCCGCTGGCAAACGTTGACCGTTGTCCAGTTTCACCGCTCCGACCTTGTCGGTGCCTTCAATCTGCGCGGCTTCGCCATCGGTGTGGAAGACCACGCCGTGGGCCACATGCCGGGCACGAATGGCCTTGCCGACCGCGTCGCCGAATTGCTTGGCGAAGGGTACGGCGTGGCGAGCCAGAACGGTGACGTCCAGACCGTATTCGCGCAGGGCCGAAGCAGACTCCAGGGCAATGAAACTGTCGCCGATGATCACCGCTCGCTGGCCAGGTTGCGCAGCGGCCAGAATCCGCTGCGCCTGATCCTTCGAGCGCAGCACGAAGACCTGCGGCAAGTCGGCACCGGGCAGCGTGAGCGGGTTGGGCGTACCGCCGGTGGCGAGCAGCGCGGCGTCATACGTCAGCGACTGACCGTCAGCCAGTCGCAGGGTTTTATTCACCGCATCCAGACTGGCCACTTCACCCTTTATTCGCTCGATTCGCTGCTCGTGGTAGAAGCTTTCATCGCGCAACGGTGGGACTTCCTCCGGCGGCATTTCACCGGCGATCACGAATTTGCTCAGCACCGTGCGGTCGTAGCCGGCGTCGGCTTCGCGGTCGATCAGCAGCACGCGGCCGCCAAAGCCTTTTTCGCGCAGCGCCGCCGCAGCCGCCGTGCCTGCGGCACCGGCACCGATGATCACGAACGTGCGCTCATCGTCAGCCGGCGGTGTGCTGCCAGCCGACAGGGGCCGGTCGTCGACCCAAACCTCGTCGTCGCGCAGTTCTAGCGGGTAGCGCTTGAGGCTGTCGAGGGACGGCGGTTCACAGAGCGCACCGTCTTCGATCCGGTACGCGGCCTTGTGCCAAGGGCAGATCAACCGTCCGTGACACAGCGCGCCCTCGGCCAGCGGCGCTCCGGCGTGGGGACATTCACCCTGATAGGCGCGCAATTGATCGCCGACTCGCAGCAGGACAATTTTAGTGTCCGCGATCCGGACTTCCAGGCCACGGTTCTCGGGCACATCGGCGAAGCGGGCGACGCGGTGCAGGGCCATGATCGCTCTCCTGACGGACGTTTCAATTAAGAGTCCGGGGTTTCTTCCGAGGTTCAGCCAATTCCCGCTGCCAAGGCACCAACGGTCCGGCTATAGTTTGCACGCCGACCATGGCCCCACCCGCACAAGGTGCTCCGGTATGACCCGATCGACCTCCCTGAACCCTTGGCTGGCGGCCGTTGCAGTCGCCCTTTGCGTGCAGTTTCCGGCGCAGGCCCAGGAGCGCTTCACCCTCAGCATCCCCGGTGTCTCGGACAATCGCCTGTTCACCTCGGCAGCCGCCAGCGATGCTGCCGGTTGTGGCGGCAAGAACCAGTCCCCGGCACTGAGCTGGAACGCCGGCCCCCCGGGCACCTTGAGCTACGCCATCGTCATGCACGACCCGGACGGCCAGAAAGGCCTGGGGGTCGACCACTGGATTCACTATGGCATCAAGGCTGCGACCCACCAGATCCCGGCCGGTGTCGGCGCCAAATCCGCCCTCGAAGGCGTGGGCGGCAGCAACAGCAAAGGTACTACCGGCTACGTGGGACCCTGCCCACCGGTCGGTGACAGCTCCCATCACTACATCATCCAGCTCTACGCCCTGGACCTTGCACCAGACGCCTTGCCCGCCGGCCTGAGCCGCGCGCAGCTGATGGAAAAAATCAAAGGCCATGTGTTGAAAAACAGCAGCGTGGTGCGGCGTTATCACCGCTGAAGTTTTTTTATTTCGGGTTAACCGAACCGGTCGGGCTGCCCGTCTCAGAGGATGAATGGATCAATTTCCTCCTGAGGTCAGCCCCCATGTCCCTCCCTCTGCATTTCCTCCGCCCGGCCGCCCAGGGTTTCACGGTCGGGTTGCTCCTGGCCATGGCCGGTTGCGGCGTTTCGTCCAAGCCTGAATCCGCCTCGGTCTCGCCGCCGGCTCAAGGTGCGCTCAAAACAGAGGCGCCGGTACGTACCGAGGCGGTCATGGCGGACGCCACGATGGCCAAGCGCAGCGTGCTACCGGCACCGATGGCGGGTTATGCGCCGATGCCTGAATCGGCTCCGGCAGGTTATCGGGACGAGCAGCGTGAACAGTATCAAGCGCTGGCCGACAACCCGATTCATAGCGTGACCGAATCGCCGGTATCGACCTTCAGCGCCGACGTCGACACCGGCGCTTATGCCAACGTCCGCCGCTTGCTGAATCAAGGGCGCTTGCCGCCCGAAGGCGCGGTGCGCCTGGAGGAGATGGTCAATTACTTTCCCTACGATTACGCCTTGCCCACCGACGGCTCGCCCTTCGGTGTGACCACTGAGCTGGCGCCGTCACCGTGGAACCCGCATACCCGATTGCTGCGCATCGGCATCAAAGCCTCGGACCGCGCAGTGGCCGAACTGGCGCCGGCAAACCTGGTGTTCCTGGTGGACGTGTCCGGCTCGATGGACCGCCGCGAAGGTTTGCCGCTGGTCAAAAGCACCCTGAAACTGCTGGTCGATCAGTTGCGCGAGCAGGATCGGGTGTCATTGGTGGTCTACGCCGGCGATTCGCGCGTGGTCCTGGAACCGACTTCCGGACGGGAAAAAGCGAAAATTCGTACAGCCATCGATCAATTGACCGCAGGCGGCTCCACCGCCGGGGCGTCGGGGATCGAACTGGCTTATCAAATGGCACAACAAGCGTTTATTCCCAAGGGCATCAACCGCATCCTGTTGGCCACCGACGGCGACTTCAACGTCGGCATCAGCGACTTTGACAGCCTCAAGCAAATGGCTGTGGAAAAGCGCAAGACTGGCGTGTCCCTGACCACCCTGGGGTTTGGTGTGGATAACTACAATGAACACCTGATGGAGCAACTGGCCGATGCCGGCGATGGCAACTACGCCTACATCGACAACCTGCGCGAGGCGCGCAAGGTGCTGGTGGATCAGCTCGGTTCGACCCTCGCCGTCGTGGCGAAGAACGTGAAGCTGCAAGTGGAGTTCAACCCGGCGCAGGTCAGTGAGTATCGGTTGTTGGGGTATGAGAATCGGGCGCTGAAGCGTGAGGATTTCAGCAATGACAAAGTCGATGCGGGTGAAATCGGTGCAGGCCATACCGTGACGGCGTTGTATGAAATTGTGCCCAAGGGGGAGAAGGGCTGGTTGGAGCCATTGCGGTATGGCAAATCCACAGCCGATGTTTCCGTGAATACCGGGGAATTGGCGATGTTGCGAGTTCGCTATCAGTTGCCAGAGGGTGGGAATAGTCGCCTGATCGAACACCCGATCGTTAACGACCTGGCCGGCAAAGCCAGCGATGACCTGCGCTTTGCAGCGGCAGTGGCAGCGTTCTCCCAACAGCTCAAGGACGGACGCTACACCGGCGAGTTCAGCCTCAAAGACACCGAAGCACTGGCTCGTGGCGCCCGAGGCGATGATCGTTTCGGCGTGCGCAGCGAGTTCGTGCAATTGGTGGAACTGGCGCAGAGCTTGCGCAGCACCACGGCGTCGAATCCAACTGCCACTGAACGACGGATTGAATAGTGAGCCGATTGAAGGGGTTCATCAGCCAGCTGTTTGCGCCCGCAAACAGCACCGAGGCCAGCAGCGACGAATCGCTGCTGGCCCGTTACCGCGAGGGCGACGGCGCGGCGTTCGAGATTTTGTACGCGCGCCATCGTCAGGGGTTGTACAGGTTTTTGCTAGGGTTGAGCGGCAGGGCTGAACTCGCCGAGGAGGTCTATCAGGAAACCTGGCTGAGCTTGATCCGCAGTGGTAGTCAGCCACAAGGTCGGGCGACTTTTCGTACCTGGCTCTACCAGATTGCCCGCAATCGTCTGATCGATCACTGGCGCAAGAACGGAGTTCATCAACCGCTGCACGACAGCTACGACGAACAGGCCCATGCCCTGGCCGACGAGGCAGCCGATCCTGAACAACTGCTGAGCCTGAGCCGCGACTCACAGCGCCTTGAAGCCGCCCTGCAAACCTTGCCCGCCGACCAGCGCGAAGTGTTCCTGCTGCGCGCCTACAGCGATCTCGATTTGCCGCAGATCGCCGCCCTCACCGAAACACCGCTGGAAACCGTCAAGAGCCGCTTGCGCTACGCCCAGCAAAAACTGCGTCGGCTGCTGGCCGAGGAGGTACTGACATGACTGACGCCCGCAAGACACCGAAAGACGAAGTGCTCCAGCACTATCGTGAACACGGGGCTGGTGAACCACCGGCACATCTCGACGCCTTTATCCTGGCCACTGCACACCGGGAAGTGCCCGTGCCGAAGCCGAGCCTGTGGCAACGCTGGGTCCAGGCCTGCCAGAAGCCTCGTTGGCAAGTCGCATTTGCCAGCCTGATCGGCGTGGCCCTGATGCTTGCTTTGGTGCAGCGCACGCCAGAACAGACGCCGAGCTACGACTTCGCCCCAGCGCCAAAAATATCCGCGCCGGTCGCCAAAAAAGAAGCCGCACCAGCACCCCCGTCGGCTGCACGCTCTCTTGCTGCCCCGGCCGGCGCTATGTCCGCCCCTGCACCTGCTGCGCCCATGGCCGATTACGCTGCTCCCGCGCAAAGCGAATCGATCAACGCTGAAATGGTCGACGAAGCGAAGGCCAGCAAGCGTGTTGCAGCGCCGGTGAAAACACTGGACGAGCAGTTGTATGAAGTTCTTCGCTTGCAAAGCGCCGGTCAGACCAAAGCCGCCGACGACTTGATAGCCCAGCTGCACAAACGCTTTCCCAAGGAGAACCTCACGGCCCGACTTAAGGCATTGAAGACAAACTGAGGAGAAAGAACGGTCGCCAATTTGGCATCGCCACCCGAAAGCGCGCACTATCGGCCCATAGCCGATGCGTTGGAGGATGCCGTGGCAAAAAAAATCGACCGCATCGCCCAAATGCTCAATTGCCCGGTCAAGGGTGAGGAACTGCGGCGAGCAGTGACTGAGAGTCGTAAGGAGTTTCTGCTGGCGAAGCAGGCAGAGGAAGCGCTTGAGGAAGACGTCCTTGATGATGAATTGATCGAGGACGAAGACGACGATGATGAATACGACGAGTTCGACTGGACGACTGAATGAAAGAACGCCTTAGCGGCAAACGCCAACTGTCAGGTGGAGCGCTGCGCCTTGTAGGAGCAAGCTTGCTCGCGATGGACGTTAACGCTAACGCGTTCTTTCTGAATAAACGCATCGCCCTTGAGTCCATCATCGCAACACCGCCAGGAGCAAGCTGCCGAAACGGTGTTCGCAGAGCTTTACGCACTCCTTAATGGCATTGAAGCGAAGCAACGCAGCACTTACCTACTCTTTCAAATTGCAGATCCCTACAAAATGAGGACCTGCAATTTGAATGGTGGGCTACCGCTATTCTGCGGCTTGTTCCTTCCGCAACGCTGGTCCTCGCGTCAGCACTTTCCCCACATCATCAACCAGCGCCTTACTCAGCGCCGTCAAATAACGCGCAGCCCAGGTGTAACGATCGCTTTCCCTGTCGTAGGCAGCGTCTTTGGACAGTGCTTCGGCGAGGAACAGAAAATCGGAAGCCATGCCTAACGCATCGCCGAGAGGCACACCGCGAGTGACGTGGAACACCGCCTGATCCGAGCAGTAGATGGCAGGCGTTAAGCCGATGGTTTTCAGCTCTGATGGGTCGATCATATGCCACCTCCATTGACGGAGGTGAGGTGGGATTGCGATTCAAGATCGCGTTGAAGGGCAAAACGAATTTCGGACGGATTTTTGTTGCGCATGGTCTAGCTCCTTGACGAGGAACTGCCACTTTTTCGTTACCAAGTGAATGGGTGGCAGCTGAGCGCAGGTTGGTAAACCGGGAGTCAAGGAATCCGGCACGCCCGAAGACGTCCCACGCACAGCGGCCATAACTCAAAACTGCGGGCATAAAAAAACGCCTGCAAATCTGATGGGGGCGCTGTTGCGCTCAACTCTCGGGTTACCAAGCCCGGTCGCTGAATTGGCAGCGACGGCGGAAGGGTATCGTGCAGGTCGATCGTGCAACTTCGGATGTTGGGCGAGTGGTGACGGCGATTGTCAGAGTGCCAAATGGTCGGGGACTACCAAAGAAACCACCCAAGAAATACCCAAGTATCGAGCCTTCGGAGCGGGGGGCGATACCGAAGCTACTGCCGCATACCTGGAAACCGGTTCGCGAGGTGTGATACTCGTTCGGTTGTACAAAACGATCTTCAGAATTCAGTAGTTCGGTTTGACCGAACTACTGAATTTTTCAGGGATCCGCCCCGAAACGCCACCCACAAAAAAGCCCCAGACCCTGCGATCTGAGGCTTTCTCGTTTCTACGTATGGTGCACCAGGCGGGATTCGAACCCACGACCACTGCCTTCGGAGGGCAGTACTCTATCCAGCTGAGCTACTGGTGCAATGCGGGCGCCATGATACTCATAAGCGATGCGGGCGTCCATGCTGCTGAATCGCCTGTGTTTTCGGGCCTGTAACGACCCTTTACTACGCTGATCAGAAAAAACCCGCAAATGCGCCGTTTTCGTTCTTTTTTTCGAACAGGCTATTGTCCTTTACCCCCTTTGATCCTAGGATTCGTTTGAGATTTCAAACGCTCTTGTCTGGGTGCTGAACCGCACGAGTCCAATCCGTGCGCTATTTATGTGCTTCAGCCCGGTGAATGATTTCCCTGACGGCAGCCTTCGAGGCGCCTTTCTACAATCATAATTCGCTCCGCGCTGGTCGCGGTGCTGTTAAGGAAAGCCGACATGCAGCTTAAAGACACCCAGTTGTTCCGCCAGCAAGCCTTTATCGATGGCGCTTGGGTCGATGCGGACAATGGTCAGACGATCAAGGTCAACAACCCGGCAACGGGCGAAATTCTGGGTACTGTGCCGAAAATGGGCGCTGCCGAAACCCGCCGTGCGATCGAAGCCGCTGACAAGGCGCTGCCGGCCTGGCGTGCACTGACCGCCAAGGATCGCGCGAACAAGCTGCGTCGCTGGTTCGAACTGATCATCGAGAACCAGGACGACCTCGCTCGCCTGATGACCCTGGAACAGGGCAAGCCACTGGCCGAAGCCAAGGGCGAGATCGTTTACGCCGCTTCCTTTATCGAGTGGTTCGCCGAAGAAGCCAAGCGCATCTACGGTGATGTGATTCCCGGCCACCAGCCGGACAAGCGCCTGATCGTGATCAAGCAGCCAATCGGCGTGACCGCTGCTATCACTCCGTGGAACTTCCCGGCCGCGATGATCACCCGCAAGGCGGGTCCAGCGCTGGCTGCCGGTTGCACCATGGTGCTCAAGCCTGCTTCGCAAACCCCGTTTTCCGCATTTGCTCTGGCCGAGCTGGCCCAGCGTGCCGGCATTCCGAACGGTGTGTTCAGCGTTGTTTCCGGCAGCGCCGGCGACATCGGCAGCGAGCTGACCAGCAACCCGATCGTGCGCAAATTGTCCTTCACCGGCTCGACCGAAATCGGTCGTCAGCTGATGGCCGAATGCGCCAAGGACATCAAGAAAGTCTCGCTGGAACTGGGCGGCAACGCGCCGTTCATCGTGTTCGACGACGCGGACCTGGATAAGGCCGTCGAAGGCGCGATCATTTCCAAGTACCGCAACAACGGCCAGACCTGCGTCTGTGCCAACCGTCTGTACATCCAGGATTCGGTCTACGACGCGTTCGCCGAGAAGCTGAAAGTGGCCGTGGCCAAGCTCAAGATCGGTAACGGTCTGGAAGACGGCACCACTACCGGTCCGCTGATCGATGAAAAAGCCGTGGCCAAGGTTCAAGAGCACATCGCTGATGCCGTCAGCAAAGGCGCAACCGTTCTGGCGGGTGGCAAGGTCATGGAAGGCAACTTCTTCGAGCCGACTATCCTCACCAACGTGCCGAAGAACGCTGCGGTGGCCAAGGAAGAAACCTTCGGTCCATTGGCGCCGCTGTTCCGCTTCAAAGACGAAGCCGAAGTGATCGCGATGTCCAACGACACCGAGTTCGGCCTGGCTTCGTATTTCTATGCCCGTGACCTGGGTCGTGTGTTCCGTGTGGCTGAAGCCCTGGAATACGGCATGGTCGGCGTCAACACCGGGTTGATCTCCAACGAAGTCGCGCCGTTCGGCGGCATCAAGGCGTCGGGCCTGGGCCGTGAAGGCTCCAAGTACGGCATCGAAGATTACCTGGAAATCAAATACCTCTGCCTGGGCATCTAAGCTCGGCAATAGGCATTGCTTCAAGCGGAAAGGGCACGAGAGCGCTGTCCCTTTCTGCGCTTCAAATGGAATTTTCTCTGTGGCCGGGAAAGCTGTGGCAGTCGATCATCGCATGCTGCCGCAGTTGCCTCCCCGCCGCATTTTCCTTGAACCACGCCGCCCGATGAGCGGTGAATGAGGACTGTATGAGCAAGACTAACGCATCCCTGATGAAACGCCGCGAAGCCGCTGTACCACGCGGTGTTGGCCAGATTCACCCGATCTTCGCCGAGTCCGCGAAGAACGCCACAGTGACCGACGTTGAAGGTCGCGAGTTCATCGACTTCGCCGGCGGTATCGCCGTGTTGAACACCGGTCACCTGCACCCGAAAATCATCGCCGCCGTGACCGCGCAGCTGAACAAGCTGACTCACACTTGCTTCCAGGTACTGGCCTACGAGCCATACGTTGAACTGTGCGAAAAAATCAACGCCAAGGTGCCAGGTGATTTCGCCAAGAAAACCCTGCTGGTGACCACCGGTTCCGAAGCTGTAGAGAACGCCGTGAAAATCGCCCGTGCCGCCACTGGCCGTGCCGGCGTGATCGCGTTCACCGGCGCTTACCACGGTCGCACCATGATGACCCTGGGCCTGACTGGTAAAGTCGTGCCTTACTCGGCCGGCATGGGCCTGATGCCAGGCGGCATCTTCCGCGCGCTGTACCCGAACGAACTGCACGGCGTGAGCATCGACGATTCGATCGCCAGCATCGAACGCATCTTCAAGAACGACGCCGAACCGCGTGACATCGCCGCCATCATCATCGAGCCGGTCCAGGGCGAAGGCGGTTTCTACGTCGCGCCTAAAGAGTTCATGAAGCGTCTGCGCGCACTGTGCGACCAGCACGGCATCCTGCTGATCGCTGACGAAGTGCAGACTGGCGCTGGCCGTACCGGCACCTTCTTCGCCATGGAGCAGATGGGCGTTGCCGCCGACCTGACCACCTTCGCCAAATCCATCGCTGGCGGCTTCCCGCTGGCCGGTGTGTGCGGCAAGGCCGAATACATGGACGCCATCGCGCCAGGCGGCCTGGGCGGCACCTACGCCGGTAGCCCGATCGCTTGCGCCGCGGCCCTGGCCGTGATGGAAGTGTTCGAAGAAGAACACCTGCTGGACCGCTGCAAGGCTGTCGGCGAGCGTCTGGTCACTGGCCTGAAAGCCATTCAGGCCAAATACCCGGTGATCGGCGAAGTGCGTGCCCTGGGCGCGATGATCGCGGTCGAGTTGTTCGTTGATGGCGACAGCCGCAAGCCGAACGCTCCAGCGGTAGCCGCCGTTGTGGCCAAGGCTCGCGACAAGGGCCTGATCCTGCTGTCCTGCGGCACTTACGGCAACGTTCTGCGTGTGTTGGTACCACTGACTTCGCCGGATGAGCAACTGGACAAAGGTCTGGCAATCATCGAAGAGTGCTTCGCGGAGCTTTGATTTAAAGTGCTCTGATGAAAGTGTGAGCTGATCGACAAAAAACCCGCTTCGGCGGGTTTTTTTGGCTCCCGAAACCCTCCGGGCTGTAACGAATGTCTCGCCTTGAGTAAGGTGCACGCATTTGCCAATGGAGTGTGCAGATGACCGCTGTGGTGTTACCTGCTGTACCGCGTGTGCTGATTGCCGAGGCCGACTCCTGGTCCCGTGACCTGCTCAAGCAAGTACTGTTGAGCGTGCGCTGCGACGTACGGCTGAATCTGTGTGCCGATGGTCAGGAAGCATTGCGCTTGCTCGCGGAATATCCCTACGACCTGGTGATCGTTGACAGGGAGTTGCCCGGCATCGATGGCTTGAATGTGTTGCGCAGTGTTCGCCAGCGCAAACGTAATCCGCCACTGCCATTCATTCTGATGAGCAGCCGTAACGACAGTGCCAGCGTGCGCCAAGCCTTGCCTCTGGCGCCTGCGGCCTATCTGACCAAACCCCTGAACATGGCAAGCCTGACCCGGCGTCTGCAGGGTTTGCTGCTCAATGCTGGCGAGCAGGTATTGTGCGATGGGCCGACGCTGGCGCCGGGCATGACCTTGTCGGTTTTCCTGGAGCGCCGACGCGAACTGGCTGATGGCGCATCGCTGATGACCGACGTGCAGTTGGCGCTCAAGCGCAGCCTCAATCCCGACAGCATCGATCTGACGCTGTTGCATGACGAGCTCCGTACCGATCCGCAGATCACCGCCGTGCTGATCGCCGCCGCCAACAGCGCGGCCCAGTATCAGGGTGTTGCCGTACAGACCCTGTCCCAGGCGCTGCAGCGTCTTGGCATCGAACAAAGCATGAACCTGGTGCTGGGTTTGGCCCTCAGGCGCAGTGCGCGGTTCAGCGATCGGTGCCTGGCGGATTACGCCGAGCGTTATTGTGAACTGTCGCTGCACACCGCCGAATATGCGCGGGCCCTGGCGCACTTGCTGGATCTGGATCAGGAGCGCTGTTATTGCGCCGGCATGCTGCATCGACTGGGCGAACTGGCGTTGTTGCGGTCTTTGCAGGAATGGAAACAAGCCGGGGGTGAGCTGGATGAGTGGGAGGAGGTGGGGAACGCGCTGGCGCAATTCGGCGCGGCTTATGGTTCGGCGTTGCGTACCCGTTGGCGTTTGCCACTGCAGTTGCGAGGGCTGATTGCGGCGGTCTACGAGCTGGGTGGTGGGGTTTATTCCAGAGAAGCACTGGTAATGAACATGGCTGCGCAGTTGGCGCGCCTGACCGGGCAGGAGGACATTGAGGCGCTGGCGAAGGGCCGAACGGCGCGTTTGCTCAAGATCGGAGTGCCGGAATTGATGCGTTTGCGCCAAACGCAAGCCTAGCCGCAGAGGATGCGATTCTTGCCCTGACGCTTCGCCTCGTACATCGCCGCATCGGCGCGGGCGAACAGGGCGTCGATGTTTTCATCCTCGGCCGTGAGGCTGGTCAGGCCCTGGCTGATGGTGATGCCGAACGTCTGGTCGTCATGGCAGAAGCTCAACCGCTGAATTTCCCGCTGCAGGCGCTCGGCCACTTGCAGGGCCATGTCCGGTGCACAACCGGGGAATACCGCCGCGAACTCCTCACCGCCGATCCGCCCGAATACATCACCACGCCGCAAGGAACCTCGACCGCTCTCGGCGATCCGTTGCAGCACGCTATCGCCCACCTGGTGGCCATAGGTGTCATTGATCACTTTGAAATCATCGATGTCCAGGATCAGGAACGACAGAGGCGCGCCTTGATTTCGCGCCTGTTCGAATTCGTGGTTGGCGCATTCGAAGAAGTGTCGGCGGTTGCTGCTCTGGGTTAGCCCATCTGTGGTAGCCAGGCGGTGGAGTTCGGTTTCCATGTGCTTCTTGTCGGTGATGTCTTCGGCGATTCCGACGATGATCACCGGCTGTCCCGGCTCGGCCAGGCGGTTGATGAAGCACTTGTCACTCAGCCAGCGTACCTGGCCGTCGGCGGCAATGATGCGGTACTCACGGTTCTCAACGGCGCCTTTGACCAATACGTCGGCCAGGCTGCGCTCGGCATAGTCCAGGTCGTCGGGGTAAATGCTGTCGCGCCATTGGTTGTAGTCGGCCAGTAAAAGGCCGGCGGAACGGCCAAAAATCCGCTCGTAGGCCGGGCTCACATAGAGCATCTGGCGGGCTTCCCAGTCGAATGCCCAAAGCACCGCGTTGACGCTCACCAGCAGGGAGCTGAACAGCTGTTCGCGTTCGCTCAGGCGCGCCACTTCGCTTTGGGCATGAATCAGCGCCATTAGCGTCTGCGCGGCCTCGGGCCACTGTGGGAGGGATGAGTCTTGTAGGCTTCTATTGACCATCGATACAAAGTCTCAAAGGGCGGATGCCGCTCGAGGTTCGAAAGCGGCCACCACAAAGCCCGCCTGGATGGCGAAGTGTCTTTGAGATAGGGGAATTGAAATGAAGTTCCCGCGTTTCGTGGCGAGAGAGCTTGCTCCCGCCAGGCGGTATGGCTGACGCGTTTTATCCGTTAAAACGCGTCAGCAGGCTTTGCGGCGGCCTTGTCGCAGAGCGGGAGCAAGCTCCCTCACCCGTCAGGTGGTTGTTGCAGGGCGCAGGGAGTAAGTTTTCAACTGATCGGCGAAGTCGCGCAGCGATTGGATTCCGCTGGCTTCGGCTTCGTGGACCCAATCCTTGATGGCGGCCAGCATGTCGTGACCATTCGAGCTGGTCTTGAGCCAGATCTGTTGCAAGGCCAGGCGTTTCTCGTAGATGACCTTCAGCGCCTGACTGTGCTCGAGCATGGTCTGGATGCGCAGGTGGTGTTTTTCATCCAGCAGGCTGGTTTCCCGCGAGAGCAGGCGCTTGGCCCGGTGGAACTGGTGACGAACCGAATGATCGACCTTTTCCAGCTCTTGCTTGACCAGCGGGGCGATTACCAGCTTGCGGTACTGGGCCATGATCTGGAAGCGGTTGTTGAGGATGGCCATGGCGGTGTCCATGTCCAGGTTGCCTTTACCTTCGACCCGGTGGGCAATCGGCGCGACGCGCTGGACCTTGGCCAAGCGGAAGAAACTGAAGACTTGTATCCAGGCCCAGCCGAGATCGAATTCCCACTTCTTCACCGACAGTTTCGCCGAGTTCGGGTAAGTGTGATGGTTGTTATGCAGTTCTTCGCCGCCGATCAGGATGCCCCAAGGCACCAGATTGGTCGCCGCATCGCGGCATTCGAAGTTGCGGTAGCCAATGGCATGGCCCAGGCCGTTGACCACGCCGGCAGCCCAGACCGGGATCCACATCATCTGGATGGCCCAGATGGTGATACCGATGGTGCCGAACAGCAGCAGGTCGATAACGCCCATGATCGCCACACCCAGCAGGGGGAAACGGGTATACAGGTTGCGTTCGATCCAGTCGTCGGGGCAGTTCTTGCCGTAGATACGCAAGGTCTCGGGGTTTTCCGCTTCGGCGCGGTACAGCTCGGCACCTTTGCGCAGGACGGTGGACAACCCCTTGATGACCGGGCTGTGCGGGTCATCTTCGGTTTCGCATTTGGCGTGATGCTTGCGGTGGATAGCGGTCCACTCGCGGGTGTTCTGGGCTGTGGTCAACCACAACCAGAAGCGGAAGAAATGTTTCAGGCCGGCATTGAGCTCAAGCGAGCGATGGGCTGAATAACGGTGCAGATAGACCGTGACGCCAATGATCGTCACGTGGGTCATCAGCAGGGTGACTGCCACCAGTGACCAGGGCGACAAGCCGAGAAAACCTTCGTACCACATAGGCTAATGGGCCCTCGATAAAGAAAAAAACAGCCGTTGCATTATCACTGAGCCTACAGATAAAACCAGTCACCCTTTCAGATAAGAGTGGCTGGATGTTTCTTTAACCTATAATCCCATCCTTTCGAAAGGACATGGACGGCCGAATGTCTGCTATCTATCGCGATGCTCTGCGCGTCGCGCTGCTCTACCTTCTGGTTTCAATAGTCTGGCTGCAATTGAGCGGTCATTTATTGAGCAGTTTCTTCGATAGCTCCGAGGCGTTACAGCGATGGCAGCTGATCAACGGTTACGCCTGGGTCGTGTGCAGCGCCGGATTGATATTCCTGGCCCGTGCGCGTTTGTTCCGCTGCCTGGGGGTCGGCGCCAGGTTGCGTGAGCACGGTGAAGACCGGGAACGTTTGCGACAGGCGGCCGCGGTGTTCGATTGCACCCGTGAAGGGGTGCTGGTCACCAATAGCAATGGACTGATTGTTCACGTGAATCGGGCGTTCATGGAAATCACCGGTTACCTGCGTGAAGAAGTGCTGGGTCAGCGCCCGAGCCTGTTCAAGTCGGGACATCATCCGCCCAGTTTCTACCAGGCAATGTTCGCGACACTCAATAGCGTCGGCGAGTGGAGCGGGGAAATCTGGAACCGGCGCAAATGCGGCGAGATCTACCCGCAATGGCAGACGATCCGCATCATTCACGACGATCTGGGACGGCTCAGCCAATACGTGGCGGTGTTTTCCGACATCAGCGCGATCAAGAACTCTGAACATCAACTCAAGCACCTGGCACACCATGACCCGCTGACCGACCTGCCCAACCGCTTGCTGTTCACCGACCGCACCGAACAGGCGCTGGCTTCGGCGCAGGTTAACAAGCGTGGTTGTGCGTTACTGCTGATTGATCTGGATCATTTCAAGATGATCAACGACAGCCTCGGGCACACGATCGGTGATCAGCTGCTCAAGGCCGTGGCCGAACGGTTGCAAGCCCTGTTCGGCCAGGGGATTACCCTGGCGCGGCTGGGTGGTGATGAGTTCGCCGTGCTGGCCGAGAACTGTCCGCAGCTGATGCAGGCGGCGGCGCTGGCTCAGCGGATCATCGATGGCTTCAAGCAGCCGTTCCTGATTGACGGGCATCAGCTGTTTATCAATACCAGCATCGGTATCAGCCTGTTTCCTGCTGATGCGTTGAGCGCTGAACAGCTGCTGCGTAACGCCGACTCGGCGCTGTTCAAGGCCAAAGGTGCTGGCCGGGACGGCTACGCCCTCTACACGGAAGAGCTGACTGCCCACGCCCAGCAACGGGTCGAGACGGCGGTTGAGCTGCGCCGTGCGCTGGAGCAGCAGGAACTGCGTGTGTACTACCAGCCGGTTCACGACCTCAGGACCTGCCGCCTGATTGGCGTCGAGGCGCTGGTGCGCTGGGAGCATCCACAGCGTGGGCTGGTGCCGCCGGCAGAGTTCATTCCCATTGCCGAACGCACCGGATTGATTGCGCAGATCGATGCCTGGGTGATGCAGCAGGCTTGTCGGCAAATGTGCCAGTGGCTGCAAGCCGGTGTGGCGTTGTCGTTTGTGGCGGTGAATGTCTCCTCGCGATTGTTCGCTCACCGTGAGTTGTTTCAGCAGGTGGCAAAAATACTGCACGAAACCGGGCTCGATCCGGCCTGCCTGGAACTGGAAGTCACTGAAAGTGCGGTGATGGAAGATCCGGAAGTGGCGCTGGAGCAGATGCATCGACTGCGCGAACTGGGTGTGCGTCTGGCCATCGATGACTTCGGTACCGGCTATTCATCGTTACTGCGCCTCAAGCGATTGCCGGTGCAGAAGCTCAAGATCGATCAGGGATTTGTCGCGGGGTTGCCTTGGGATGAGGATGACGCGGCGATTGTGCGGGTGATCATTGCCCTGGCGCAGAGCATGGGGATGCAGGTGCATGCCGAAGGGATCGAGCAGGTCGAGCAGGCGGGTTTCCTGCTTGAGCACGGTTGCGATCTTGGGCAGGGCTACTGGTTTGGGCGACCGGTGCCGGCTGGGCAGCTGGACTGGATGCGGGCACCGGAAATTCGCTAGACACCGAACGATCCCCCTCCCTTGTAGGAGCTGGCTAGCCAGCGAAGGCGGCTTCAAGTCCCGCAGCGCCCATGAAGATGCCCTCGCCGGCAAGCCGGCTCCTACATGGGCGTTTAGTCATTTAGTTATATAAACATTCTTAAATAGTCTTTTTAAGAATATCCGCGCTTACCTACTATTGCTCTCACGCCGCAAGCAGTGCCGCCCACTGCCAGGCAACCTCTCAGTCGAAGGAGCAGCACCATGAGCGCATCCCTACGTAGCGTTGACGGTCAAGACGAAGCCACCATCTTGCGTGAAATCCAGAGTGCCTTGCGCGACCTGCGGTTCGGCGCTGTTGAAATCACTGTGCACAACGCGCAGGTGGTTCAGATCGAACGCAAGGAAAAATTCCGTTTGCAGAACCCGAGCAATAAACCGAGCTGAAACAGAAGATCAAAAGATCGCAGCCTGCGGCAGCTCCTGCGGGGGGACCGAGGTGGGCGCTACCGAAGGCGGTGATCTTTTAACCGGCAGCCGCGATCCCAACAAATCCATAAGAAAAGCCATCACCCACAGAATTCCAGGAGCTTTCACCATGTCGTCGATTCGTCATTTCGCTTTGGCCGCCCTGGCCAGCGCCCTATTTGCTGGTTCCGCGGTCGCCAAGGATTACGAACTGCTCAACGTGTCGTACGACCCGACCCGTGAGCTGTATCAGGACTACAACGCCGAATTCGTCAGTTTCTGGAAGAAAGCACATCCGGGCGACAACGTGAAAGTCCAGCAATCCCATGGTGGCTCGGGCAAACAGGGCCGGGCGGTGATCGACGGTCTGCGCGCCGACGTGGTGACGCTGGCCCTGGCGGGTGATATCGATGAAATCGCCAAGCTTGGCAAGACCCTGCCGGCCGACTGGCAGAAACGTCTGCCAGAGGCGAGCACGCCGTACACGTCGACCATCGTGTTCCTGGTGCGCAAGGGCAATCCCAAAGGCATCAAGGATTGGGGCGACTTGACCAAGAATGGTGTGGAAGTCATCACCCCGAACCCGAAAACCTCCGGCGGTGCACGCTGGAACTTCCTGGCAGCCTGGGCCTATGGCCTCAAAGCCAACGGCGGTGACGAAGCCAAGGCCAAGGAATACGTGCAGACCCTGTTCAAGCACGTTCCCGTGCTGGACACCGGCGCTCGCGGTTCGACCATCACCTTCGTCAACAACGGTCAGGGCGACGTGTTGCTGGCCTGGGAAAACGAAGCTTTCCTGGCGCTGAAAGAAGAGGGTGGCGCCGACAAGTTCGACATTGTGGTGCCTTCGCTGTCGATCCTCGCCGAGCCCCCGGTGGCAGTCGTCGACAAAAACGCCGAGAAAAAGGGCAACACTGAAATTGCCGAAGCCTATTTGAAACACCTGTACAGCCCTGCGGGTCAGGAAATCGCGGCGAAAAACTTCTATCGTCCACGTGACAAGGACGTCGCAGCCAAGTATGCCAAACAGTTCCCGACCCTGGACCTGGTGACCATCGACAAGGACTTCGGCGGCTGGAAAACCGCGCAACCGAAATTTTTCAATGACGGTGGCGTGTTCGATCAGATTTACCAGGCGCAGTAATCTGCGATAGGTCATGAATGAGCCCCGATTCGACCGTCGGGGCTTTGCGCGTTCTCAACCAAGGACTTTTATGTCGCGTCGTATCTCCCCCGTCATACCCGGCTTCGGGCTGACGCTGGGCTACACCTTGGTGTACCTCAGCCTGATTGTGCTTATTCCACTGGCGGCGATGTTCGTGCATGCCGCTCAACTCACCTGGGATCAGTTCTGGGCGATTATTTCGGCGCCGCGGGTGCTGGCGGCGTTGAAGCTGAGCTTCGGCACCGCCCTCTGCGCCGCGATCATCAACGGCATCATCGGCACGCTGCTGGCTTGGGTGCTGGTGCGCTACACCTTCCCGGGCCGAAAAATCATCGATGCGATGATCGATCTTCCGTTTGCATTGCCCACTGCCGTTGCCGGTATCGCGTTGACCGCGCTCTACGCGCCGAACGGCTGGGTGGGGCAGTTCGCGGCCGACCTGGGGTTCAAGATCGCGTATACCCCCCTCGGCATCACGCTGGCACTGACTTTTGTAACGCTTCCATTCGTGGTACGTACAGTACAGCCAGTATTGGCCGATATCCCCCGCGAAGTGGAGGAAGCGGCGGCGTGTCTCGGTGCGAAACCCTTGCAGGTCTTCCGCCATATTCTGGTGCCGGCATTGCTGCCAGCCTGGTTGACCGGCTTCGCTTTGGCCTTTGCCCGCGGGGTTGGCGAGTATGGATCGGTGATTTTCATCGCCGGCAACATGCCGATGAAAACCGAGATCCTCCCGCTGCTGATCATGGTCAAGCTCGACCAGTACGATTACACCGGCGCTACCTCCATTGGTGTACTGATGCTGGTGGTTTCCTTCATCCTCTTGCTGCTGATCAACTTGCTGCAGCGGCGCATCGAAACCCCATAAGGAGGCGCACACATGTCCCAATCGTCTATTGCTGCGGCTTCCTCGAACGCCTCCCGCCGTGGCAGCGCCTCATCGCGGCGACTGCTGATCGGCCTGGGCTGGCTGATTTTTGGCCTGTTCCTGTTGTTGCCGCTGGTTATCGTGGTGTCCCAGGGCCTGAAGCTCGGAATCGGTGCGTTCTTCACCGCGATCTTTGAACCGGATGCGTTGTCGGCCCTGAAACTCACGGTGATCGCCGTGCTGATTTCGGTGCCCCTGAACCTGGTGTTCGGCGTCAGTGCGGCGTGGTGCGTGAGCAAGTACTCGTTCCGCGGCAAAAGTATCCTCGTGACCCTGATCGACCTGCCGTTCTCGGTGTCGCCGGTGATCGCCGGCCTGGTCTATGTGCTGATGTTCGGCGCCCAGGGCTTGTTCGGGCCATGGTTGCAGGACCACGACATCCAGATCGTCTTCGCTTTGCCGGGCATCGTGCTGGCGACGATTTTCGTCACCGTGCCGTTTGTGGCCCGCGAGTTGATTCCGCTGATGCAGGAACAAGGCACTCAGGAAGAAGAGGCGGCCCGCCTGCTCGGAGCCAATGGCTGGCAGATGTTCTGGCATGTCACCGTACCCAACATCAAATGGGGCCTGATCTACGGCGTGGTGCTGTGCACCGCGCGGGCCATGGGTGAATTCGGTGCGGTATCGGTGGTTTCCGGGCACATTCGCGGGGTGACCAACACCCTGCCGCTGCACGTCGAGATCCTCTACAACGAATACAACCACGTGGCCGCGTTCGCCGTGGCGAGCCTGTTGCTGATCCTGGCGCTCTTCATCCTGCTGCTCAAGCAGTGGAGCGAAAACCGTATTAACCGCCTGCGCGCCAGCGCCGCGGAGGAATAAGTCATGTCGATCGAAGTGCGTAACGTCAGCAAGAATTTCAACGCGTTCAAGGCGCTGGATAACATCAGCCTGGACATCCAAAGTGGCGAGCTCGTGGCGCTGCTCGGTCCGTCCGGTTGCGGCAAGACCACGCTGCTGCGGATCATCGCCGGTCTCGAAACCCCGGATAAAGGCAGCATCGTGTTCCACGGTGAAGATGTCTCCGGTCATGATGTGCGTGATCGCAACGTCGGCTTCGTGTTCCAGCACTACGCCCTGTTCCGCCACATGACCGTGTTCGACAACGTCGCGTTCGGCCTGCGCATGAAACCGAAAAACCAGCGCCCGAGCGAAAGCCAGATCGCGGTGAAAGTCCACGAGTTGCTGAACATGGTGCAACTGGACTGGTTGGCGGATCGCTATCCGGAACAACTGTCCGGGGGGCAGCGTCAACGGATTGCCCTGGCCCGCGCCCTGGCGGTGGAGCCGAAGGTGCTGCTGCTCGACGAACCGTTTGGCGCCCTCGACGCCAAGGTCCGTAAGGAGCTGCGCCGCTGGCTCGCACGGCTGCACGAAGACATCAACCTGACCTCGGTCTTTGTGACCCACGACCAGGAAGAAGCCATGGAAGTCGCCGACCGCATCGTGGTGATGAACAAGGGTGTGATCGAGCAGATCGGCTCACCGGGTGAGGTCTATGAAAACCCCGCCAGCGATTTCGTCTACCACTTCCTCGGCGACTCGAACCGTCTGCATTTGGGCGAAGACAACCACGTGCTGTTCCGTCCTCACGAAGTGTCGCTGTCGCGCCATGAACTGGAAGACCATCACGCCGCCGAGGTGCGGGATATCCGTCCATTGGGCGCGACGACCCGGGTAACGCTGAAGGTTGAAGGCCAGAGCGATCTGATCGAAGCGGAAGTGGTGAAGGATCACGACAGCCTGGTCGGGTTGGCGAAGGGCGAGACGCTGTTCTTCAAGCCGAAGGTCTGGCAGAAAGTCGCCAATCTCTAAATCAAAAGCAAAAGCTTCGCGAGCAAGCCCGCTCCCACATTCATCTATGGCGTTCACGAATAATGTGTTCACTGGAGCCCGCAATGTGGGAGCGGGCTTGCTCGCGAAAGCGATTTACGCCGCAGCGTTATCCTGGCGCAAACGCACACCCCCCGCCCGCGCCTCGATCTGCTCTTTCAGCTCCCGCCGCAGCCCCAGCAAAAACGCCAGCTCCACCACCACAAACAGCGGCCCGACAATCAACCCCGTCACATCATCGACAAACGCCGGCTTGCGTCCTTCATAGTGATGACCGACAAACTGAATCACCCAACCGATCACAAACATCCCGACGCCGCTCGCCAACCAGACCAGCGTGCTTTGCTGCGCCAGCACCTGACCTGCCCAGATGCACAGCCCGAGCAATACACTCATCAACACCCCGAGGCGCAGTTCCAGGCGCAGGTAAAACCACGCCGACGCCAGCGCGACCAACACCGCCGGTGACAGCCAGCCCCCGGCCCATTGCGGACGCGACAGCAGCACTGCCACCGCCACTACAATCAACGGAATGCCGACGAAGTGGGTGGCAATATTGCGCGGGTCGCGATGGTAGGTAGCGTATTGACCGAGATGGTCGACGAGGCTTTTCATTGTTATTCCTCCTGTTGAGTGCTGGATCATGCCCCAGATTCATATTTTGCGCTGTCAGTCAGACGACAAGGACGTTTTTTATTGATGGGCTTTGTCCGCGAACACGCCTAGCCTGTGATGACGACAATCGAGGTGTGCCATGCGTGTGCTGTTAGTGGAAGACGAGCCTGAGCTCGCCAGTCTTTTGGCCAAAGGCCTGAGCGAGGCGAGTTATGCCGTGGATGTGGCCGTCACCGGGATGGCTGGCCGTCGTTTTATCGAGTCCGGCGAGTACGAGCTGATCATCCTCGACGTGATGCTGCCGGGGCTCAACGGCTGGCAGTTGCTGCAACAGATCCGCAAGCTCGGCGATACGCCGGTGCTGCTCCTGACGACCAAAGATGGAATCGAGGATCGCCTGCGCGGGTTGGAACTGCATGAAGATGATTACCTGCTCAAGCCGTTTGCGGTGAGCGAGTTGGTGAAGCGGGTGCGCAAGGTGTTGCGGCGGGATCGGGGGCGCTGACTGGGTCGGGCCTGGTCAAAAAATGAACTGGATATCTGCTTTGATCTGCACTAAATACAATGCATATTCACGAATTGTGTAATTTTGCACGGTATACAATGCAGGTTGATTGTATGGAAAACCTTGGCCAGACAATCCGGTCGCTACGAAAAGAGCGAAAATTAACCCAACAGGATTTGGCGAATCAGTATGGAATGAGCCGTTCCACGATCTCAGGTATCGAGAACAACACCATCCCTGAAATCGGTTTGCGCAAGGTTGAGGCGATCCTGAACGGTTTTGGCTACGAACTCACCGCAGTCCCCCGTCAGTCGCAACGTCCAACTCTGGATTCTTTGTAAAAGGTCAATTTCCATGGTTGAGCTGCAGGAAAAGGATCGACTGCGGATCACTGTCTCCGGCACCCCTGTAGGCACCCTTGGTCGGGGTCAGTCACGCATCGATTCCGTATTTGCCTACGCCGAAGATGCGCTGGAAGAAAACGCCGTCTCGTTGACCATGCCCGCTCGCCTCGAGAGCTATACGTGGGAGCAAGGTGTTCCGCCAGTTTTTGAAATGAATCTGCCGGAGGGCACTCTGCGCGATGAACTGACCCGTCGCTTCAGCAAGGCGTTTCTGGTGTGCAACCAAAAGTGCTGATCCGGGATAGTGCGACGACCGTTGACCGGCTGACCCATCGAGGAGCGACATATCTGGTCAAATCCTTTCGTCCAGAAGAATACCCTGAGCTTGCTGCGAACGAATATTTCTGCATGCGCGCCGCGCTGCATTCGGGTCTCGAAGTGCCGAAGTTTGAACTCAGCGAACACGGCAAATTTTTGATCGTCCAGCGCTTCGACCTGAACGACAAGGGTTATCTGGGGTTCGAGGATTTCTGTGTACTCAACGCCTGGCCGTCGAAGGCCAAATACGATGGTTCGTACGAGGGTGCCGCGAAACAGATCAAAGAGTTTGTCTCCCCGCCGTTACTCAAGCACGCCCTTGAGTCGTTTTTCAGAATCGTCGCTTTGTCGTCCGCTCTGAAAAACGGCGATGCTCACCTCAAAAATTTCGGTGTGCTGTACGAACATTGTGGTGCTGATGCGCAAATCAGACTGGCTCCGGCCTACGACATCGTCACGACTTCGGTGTACATAAAGGCAGACAGCATGGCGTTGCTGTTAGGTGGGTCAAAGGCATGGCCAAAATACAAAATGCTGATGCGTTTTGGTCGGTCGGCCTGCAACCTGACTGAGGGGCGGTGCAATGAACTGCTGCAGCAAGTCGACCACGGAATAGATGTGGCAATGGCGGAAATGGCCGATTACATCAAGGTAAGTAGCGTTTTTGCCGAGGTTGGTGAAGCAATGATGGAACAGTGGAAATCGGGTGTAGCGCGCAGCCTGGTCAAAAGCTGATCACCGCAACCCCTCCCGAAACTGCCCCGGCGTCATCCCCGTCCAGCGCTTGAACGCGCGACTGAAGCTGCTGGTATCGGCAAACCCCAACAAATAGCTGATCTCACTCAACGAACACTGCGGGTCACGCAGGTGCAGCAGCGCCAGGTTTTCGCGACTTTCATTGAGCAGCGTATCGAACCGACAGCCCTCGTCCGCCAGATGCCGTTGCAGGCTGCGCAAGCTCAGGTGCAGGGCCTGGGCGATGCGTTCGGCGCTGGGCTCGCCCTCGGGCAGTTGCTCTTCAATGGCGTCGCGGACCTTGCGCTCCCAAGTCAGGGGCTTGAGTTGCGCGAGCGTGCGCTTGAGCACCGCTTCGTTATGCTCGGCCAGTTCCGGGTTGGCATCGTCGAGGTGGCTGTCGAAATCCACCAGCGCGAACTCCAGGCGGTCTTCATCGGCGGCGAAGTACACCGGCGAGCGAAAGACTTTGTGCCATTGATGTGAATCGCTGGGTTCCGGACGCCGCAGATACACCGCCAGTGGCGCGTAGTCGCGTCCGAGACGATTGCGGCAGGTGCGTACGTAAATCGCCGCGAAAGCATCGATGGCTTCGAAAGCCGGGGCCGGATTGCCGGGCGGGATTTTCAGGCGGAAGCGGTAGCGGTCGTCGGTGCGGCTCAGTTCCAGTTCCAGGGCATCGCTGACCACCTGGTGATAACGCACGATCCGCTCGAATACTTCCCGCAGGCTGCCGCTGGCCACCAGCGCATAACCGAGCGCATGAAACGTGGTCGGGCTGACAAAGCGCGACACCCGCAAGCCGATCGCCGGGTCGCCGCTGACCTGCACCGCGATTTCCCACAGGCGTGTCGTACCGGACAGCGGGTAACGGGCGTTCGGGTCGTCCATCAGTCGCGGGTCGAGCCCCGCCTGCTGGCACAGGGCGGTGCTGTCGAGGCCCAGCGCATCGAGTTGCTTGCGCAGGGCACGGGTCCAGCTGGCGAGGGAGGTCGGTTCAGTCATGCTGATTGGCGCTTCCGGTCAACAGGTTGGCGTTCACGGCTACCACCTTGCGAGGGGTCGCAAGGCAGGATGCGAGCATCAATAACCAGAGGATGGAAGCATGGACGGTACTTCTGCAAGCCCCCAGCGACTGAATGCAGCACAGCGCGCGGCACATATTCGTGAGGTGGTGCTGGCCAAGGGCGTCGAACTGCGGCGGCGCTACCCGATTCTCAACCATCAGGATGCCTTGGGCGTGGGCATTCTGGCCTTCGCCCTGGCCGGGATGATCGGTTCGGCGACGCTCTACATCAACGGGCACATGACCTGGTGGGTGTGCCTGTTGCTCAACGCGCTCTTTGCCTCGCTGACCCACGAGCTGGAACACGATTTGATACATAGCATGTACTTTCGTAAACAACGTGTACCGCACAACCTGATGTTGGCGCTGGTGTGGCTGGCGAGGCCGAGCACGATCAACCCGTGGATTCGTCGGCATCTGCACCTCAATCATCATAAGGTCTCCGGTACGGAAGCCGACATGGAAGAGCGGGCGATCACCAACGGCGAACCCTGGGGATTTGCGCGGCTGCTGATGGTGGGTGACAACGTGATGTCGGCGTTCATCCGAATGTTGCGGGCCAGGACCTGGGCTCATAAATTCAACATCATCAAGCGCACCCTGAAGGTTTACGCGCCACTGGCGCTGGTGCATTGGAGCGCGTGGTACGTGTTTCTCGGCTTTCACGCGGCAAACGGCATCGCGGCGCTCATGGGCACTGCTATCGAATGGTCGGCGACAACGCTGGCGGTGATGCAAGTGATCGACATCGCGGCGGTCGTGATCATCGGCCCGAATGTATTACGCACCTTTTGCCTGCATTTCGTCAGCTCGAACATGCACTACTACGGTGACGTGGAGCCCGGCAACGTGATTCAGCAGACCCAGGTTTTGAACCCGTGGTGGATGTGGCCGATGCAGGCGTTCTGCTTCAACTTCGGCAGCAGCCACGGCATCCATCACTTTGTGGTGAAGGAACCGTTCTACATCCGCCAGTTGAGCGTGCCGGTGGCGCATAAGGTGATGCGTGAGATGGGGGTGCGGTTCAACGATTTCGGGACGTTTGCCCGGGCGAACCGCTTCGTTCGCCAGGAAGGGGTCGAGCCGCATCAGGTGCGTGCCGCCGAGGTTTGACAGATAGATCGGAAAACTCAAAACCCGGTCATCAATTTGACCCAAAGGGACGATACGTTATGGTTCAGGCAGTGAGCGTCTGGCGTCATGGCTGGTTGATCTTCATATGCTATTAAGATCTATTAAAGTAATTAAATATTCCTTTGTTGGATAAGCATTTGAGTCAATCATGCACCCCGGCGCTGTTGATCAGCGCTGACAGAATTTGAGTTTCCGGGGCCGTCTCCTTGGCAGGGTGCGGCCCCTTTTTTATTCTTTTCCCGCCAGCACCTGGCGCAGCCGCTCCAGGCTCCCACTGCCCTAGCGCGATTTTGCCGGCGCCACCGGAGCCACCGGCTGCTCGATATTAGGCCCGAGGAATGAGGTCAGCGGCCGCTGTGTCGGTGGCGTGGTCGAGATCAATCGCGCCGTGTCCTGCATCATCGGGACGAAGCGCGAGACGGCTTTCTTCAGCGACCACTTGGACACTGGCACGGACATCTGCAGGCTGGCCACCACGTGATGGTTGAGGTCGAACACTGGTACGGCCAACGCGAGATCTCCGCGGTAATACTCCTCGTTGCAGTAGGCATAACCCTCCTGCCGCGCCAGTTGAAGGCGCCCGAGCAGTTCTTGCAGATCGACCACGGTGTTGGGCGTGAAACGAATCCGCTGGGTGCTTTCCAGAATTTCGATGGCCTGCTCTTCAGGCAAACACGAAAGATAGGCGCGCCCGGTTGAAGAGCAATACATCGGAATCCGGCGCCCGACCGGCATGTGCACCAGGAGGCGTACCGGACTTGGAAACCGGCCGATGTAAATCATGTCCGTGCCCACCGGCTCTGCCAGGTTGACTGTCTCGCCGGCGTTACGATTCAGTTCGAGCAAATAAGGATTCGCTCGATCCAGCAGCGAATGCGACTGCAGGTAGTGACAGCCCGCATCGAGGGTTCGCGACGACAACGAATAGCGCTTGCTGACCGGGTCCTTGATCAATAGGCCAATCGCCTCCAGCGTGAAGGCGAATCGCTGCGCGGCGCTACGGCTGATGCCGGCAGCCGCGGCGATCTCCGGCAAACTCATCGACGCATGCTGCGGATCGAAAGCATCCAGCACGGCGATGCCGGTGGCGAGAGATTGCACATACAGGGTCGAATCTTCGGGGTTCATGGTAGTCCCTGGCCTGGCGATCTAGCCGCCCGATTATCAATTTATAGAAACTGCATTCCGATATGGGAAGACCGTATATCGATAGATCATAGTCGTCAAGTCGCTGTCCGGCTCCCTGATAAATCTGCTCAAACAACCCCATAAGCCCAGTAGGCACTGACCCGTGAGAAAAACGAGGGGTATGGATATCTCCTTGTGCCAGCAATTTTTGACTATTGACGATCATGGGCTGCTGATGCAGGATCGAATCTGCATGCAATACATGAGTATCGCTATGCGATACGGTAAAAAATCTGAAACTCCGTTCTGACCGATTTTCGTCGGCACAGTCCGCGCGCTTCCAGAGGCGATCTCACAAGGGGATTCCACATGTTGCACAAAACAATAAAATCGTTGGTCGCCGTCGTCTCCACCGTTGCCTTGCTGTCGACGGCCCACGCCGAACTTCCGGTACTGAAGGTCGGCGCCACGCCAAGTGCGGTGCCGTTCAACTATCTGGACCCGCAGAGCAATACGCTCAAGGGCTTGATGATCGACATTGCCGCTGCCGTCGGTAAGGAAGTCGGCTTCACGCCCGAGATCGTGCCGATTCCGTTCACATCCCTCGTTCCCGCCTTGCAGACCGGCAAGATTCAGATCATCGCCTCGGCATTCGCCCGCACGCCGGCCCGGGCCGAGGTCGTCGACTTCTCGGACATCGTCGTGAGCTACGGCGAAGGGCTGATCGTCCCCGCGTCGGATTCCACGGCCTACCTCAGTTTTTCCGACCTCAAAGGCAAGGTTATCGGTGTGCAAGTCGGTACGTCATATGTCGAGCCGGTGACGGCGGTGGGCGGCTTCAAGGAAGTGAAGCTCTACGACACGATGGCCGATATGGTTCGCGACATCGCGCTCGGGCGCTTGGACGCCGCGTTCGGCGATGGCCCGGTGGTCGCGTACCAGGTGCGCCAGGTCGGCGCCAAGGTGCGACTGGTCGACACCTACAAGCCGGTGATCGCAACCGACATCGCGCTGGCCGTGAAGAAGGGCGATAGCGCGACCGTCGCCAAGCTCAACGCGGCCATCGACAAGCTTCGCCAGGACGGCACTTTGCGCACGATTCTCGCGAAGTGGTCCGTTGCCTCCTGATCGTTTCTTCTCCTAACCCGCACGCGGCCCCTTAGTCCGGGAAGGCGCGTGCACACGCTCCGGAGGTTGCAGATGTTCGATTCATTCCTGACTGATGCAGTGGATTACCTGCCCATGCTGCTGCAGGGCGCGCTGACCACGATCTACATCACCGTGACCGCACTGGTGATCGCTACCGTACTCGGCTTGTTCTGGGCCCTTCTGCGGGTGAGCGGCATTGCTCCGCTGGCCCACGCCAGCCGCGTACTCACCAACATTTTCCGCGGCATCCCGATCATCGTGGTGCTGTTCTACATGTACTTCGTGATCCCCGAGATCGGCATCAGCCTGACCGCGTTTCAGGCCGGCGCCCTGGGCCTGGGCATCGCCTATTCCTCGTACATGGCAGAAGTGTTCCGCGCCGGCATCGACGCCGTGGATGTCGGACAGTTCGAGGCCGCCCAGTCGATTGGCATGTCGCGCGCAAAGCTGATGCGTCGAGTGGTGCTGCCGCAGGCGTTGCGAATCGCCTTGCCGCCCTATGGCAACAACGTGGTGATGATGCTCAAGGACTCATCCCAAACCGCTGTCATCACCGTGGTCGAGCTGTCGATGCAAAGCAAACTGATCGCTGCCGCCACCTTCAAGAGTTCGACGGTCTTTACCCTCGTCGCGTTGATGTACCTCGCGATGAGCCTGCCAATGATGTTCGCGATCGGCCGTCTTGAAAAACGCATGGGGACCAAGAAATGATCAAGATCGAGAACCTGAGCAAGTCATTCGGCGCGCACCATGTGCTAAGCGGCATCAATGCCGAAATCCATGCTGGCGAAGTGGTGTGCCTGATCGGGCCTTCCGGTTCGGGCAAGTCGACACTGCTGCGCTGTATCAATGGTCTTGAGCGTTACGAGGCCGGTAGCGTAATGGTCGAAGGTCTGCGGGTTGACGCGGCTCGATCGGATATTCGCCAAGTACGGCAACGTGTCGGCATGGTATTCCAGCGATTCAATCTTTTCCCCCATCGCACCGCGCTCGAGAACGTGATCGAGGGTCCGGTCCATGTGAAAGGCGAGGACCCCCGTGAGGCCGCCGAACGGGGACGCGAGCTACTGGCCAGTGTGGGTCTCGCTGAAAAAGTCGGCCACTTTCCGCACCAGTTGTCTGGGGGCCAACAGCAGCGAGTCGCCATCGCCCGCGCCCTGGCCATGCAACCCGAAGCCATCCTGTTCGATGAACCCACCTCTGCGCTTGACCCGGAACTGGTCGGCGAGGTGTTGGCCGTCATGCGCGGGCTGGCCGAGAAGGGGATGACCATGATCATCGTCACCCACGAGATGGGCTTCGCCCGCGACGTCTCCGACCGAGTGCTGTTTCTCGATGGCGGACGCATTGCCGAGCAGGGGCCGTCCCGGGAGGTGCTGACTGCGCCGAGCAACGAACGTATGCGCGATTTCCTGCGCCGTGTCACGCACGCAAGTTGAGCCGCACTGCGGCGTTTGCCGTCTCCGTACCCGCATACCGTATAGGCTTTTCCATGACAGCGAATATGCACTTCCCGACGTCCACGCTTTGGGCGGCGACCACTGCTCCACGTCGCGCGACATCCGCGATCACCGGGCCACTTTGTGTCGATGTCGCAGTGGTCGGCGGTGGTTTCACCGGATTGTCCGCCGCGCTCCATCTTGCTGAAGCGGGTGGCAACGTCGCCTTGTTCGAGGCGTCCGAAATCGCCCACCGAGCTTCCGGCCGCAACGGCGGCCAGGTGGTCCCCGGCTTCAAACCGACCCCGGCGGCACTGATCAAACGCTTTGGTGCCGAGACCGCGACGCGCATGATGCGTTTCGGCTATCACAGTGCCGATGAGCTGTTCGAGCTCGTCGAGCGCTACAAGATCGAGTGTTCACCGACCCGTGAGGGCTGGATCCAGGGCGCGTTCTCCGAAGCATCCGCCCGTTATCTCCAGGCGCGGGCGCAGGCAATCAACAATCATGGTGGTGACGCCCGCTACCTCGACCGCGACGCGATGGCCGCGGCGACCGGTTCGACATTCTGGCCGGCGGGCTTGCTCGAGCGCCGTGCCGGCGCGGTGCACCCGCTGGCCTATGCCCGGGGGCTCGCGGTCGCTGCGCTTGGCTTGCGGCGCAGCCATCCATGAACACTCGCACGTGAGTGCAATCACGCCTGTTGCAGGCGGTGTCGAGCTGGCCGTGAATGGTCACATCGTTCGCGCGAAGCAGGTGATCCTGGCCACGGATGCGTATACCGATCGGTTGTGGCCTGCCGTTGCGCAATCGTACGTCACCGTGTCGAGCGCGCAGATCGCGACCGATCCTCTTCCGGCTGCCTTGCGTGAGCGCATCATGTCGCACGGGGCGGGGGTTTCCGAGACGCGCAAAATCACCTACTACTGTCGTATCGATCCCGACGGCCGCTTTGTCATCGGGGGCCGTGGGCACTCTGCCGACACGCTCGATCCCGCCACACGGGCGCAACTTCAGGCCGCCGCCATCGAGCGCTTTCCGGATCTCGCGGGGGTAGCCTGGGCACACGGTTGGGCGTGTCGTGTCGGCATGACCATCGATGATCTGCCGCGCCTGCATCAACTGGCAGATGGCGTATGGACTGCCTATGGCTATTGCGGTCGAGGCGTGGCGATGGGGACCTCCTTGGGTCGGGTGCTTGCGCAGGCGGTGCGTGGTTGCGAGGTCGCGCAACTGGAATTTCCCGTCACCCCGGTCTCGCGCCTGCCGCTGTATCCCGCCCGCCAGCTCGGTGCCGCACTGGCGATCAGCTGGTATCGATTGCGCGATTCGCTCGGGTATCCCGCCTAGAATGCCGATCTGCTGATTTGTTGCCACCAGGGCGCGCGGCCTGTAGCTGCAGGCACAGGCTGCGCTTCTTATATTCCTTATAGGTCTTAACAAATAGCTTCTTATTCCTTAACGAACATAACTCTCCTCCCTATACTCGACCAGGAACAGACACGCAGCAGGAGAGCTCCCCCATGCGCAACGAATCAATTCGCTACCTGATGGTGCCGGGCTGGCAAGGATCGCCAGAAGATCATTGGCAAAGCCACTGGCAGAACAGCTTGCCGAATAGCGCACGGGTGGAGCAGGCCGACTGGCTGACGCCGCGCCGTGAAGACTGGGTCGCGGCGCTGGCCGAGGCGATTGCCGCGGATAGCACGCCAGTGATCCTGATCGCCCATAGCCTGGGCTGCATTACCGTTGCCCATTGGGCCGCCACTGCGCCTGTGCAGTTTTTACGTCAGGTTCGCGCTGCCTTGCTGGTGGCGCCTGCGGACGTCGAGCGCCCGGCTTGCGCACCTGCCTTGCGCAATTTCGCGCCCATTCCGACCGATCTTCTGCCGTTCCCGAGCCAGGTTGTCAGCTCGGACAATGACAGCGCCGTGAGTGCGCCGCGAGCCTTGGAGCTGGCCCGCAACTGGGGGGCCGAGGCGGGGATTTTGTCGGGTGCCGGACACATCAACGTGAAGTCCGGTCATCAGCGCTGGGAGCAGGGGTTTGCCTACCTCTATCGTCTGCAAAATCGCATGGAGCACCACGCCCTGCGCCGCGCTTGACCTTTTTTTTTAAGAATCGCCCCCGTCTCCCGGCGGTTTTGGGCGGGAGTCTGCCATGAGTTTCGAAACATTCGGTCAGCCGCTGCTGACCTTCCCCGATGCAGAAAAAAGTCCCCTGAGCATCCGCGCCAAAGCGTTGGTGTTCGTCGATCCGCGCTCGCGACAGTTGCGCCAGGAGCTGGAACAACTGGCACCGCGTTCGATCTCCGTATTGATCCGTGGCGAAACCGGCAGCGGCAAAGAATTGCTGGCGCGGCACATTCATCGCGCCAGTGATCGCGGGGGGTTATTCGTTTCGGTGAATTGCGGCTCGA
Organism: Pseudomonas sp. VI4.1; assembly: GCF_002029345.1. Taxonomy (NCBI): domain Bacteria; kingdom Pseudomonadati; phylum Pseudomonadota; class Gammaproteobacteria; order Pseudomonadales; family Pseudomonadaceae; genus Pseudomonas; species Pseudomonas sp. VI4.1. The sequence goes on along the minus strand of NZ_MULM01000181.1, from coordinate 102,339 downwards.
TCAGCCCCACGTACGCCGATGCCGAATTGTTTGGCTACGCCGCCGGCAGCTATAGCGGTTCGGCCAGCAGTCGCGCCGGATGGTTCGGTTCGGCCAATGGCGGGACGCTCTATCTGGACGAGATCGGCGACCTGCCGCTGCCGATCCAGGTCAAACTGCTTGCCGCCCTGGAAAACCACGAAGTCACCCGCGTCGGCGCCCAGCAACCGAGTCCGGTGGATGTGCGCCTGGTGGCCGCCACCAGCATCGATCTGGCGCAGGCGGTGGCCGCCGGTAAATTTCACGAGCGGCTTTATCACTACCTCCGCGAAGGTCAACTCGAACTGCCCGCATTACGCGAACGGGTGGGCGATATCCTGTCGCTGGCCGAGTACTTTCTCGGCATCTATAGCCAGCGCCTGGACTTGCCAGTGCCGCTGATCAGCGAAGCGGCGCAGCAGTTATTAGAGGCGCATAGCTGGCCCGGAAATACCCGAGAGCTGGAAAACGTCATTCACTTTGCGCTGCTGGTGAGCACCGGTGACGAGATTTTGCCGGAGCATTTGAATTTGCCGGAAGTACCTGCCTCGCTGGTGTCGATCGAGCGGCAACTGAAGCACATCCTCCGCGAAGGCACTGCAAGCGAGCAAGCCGCGCTGAAACAACTCTTGAAAGACACCGCGCTCTTGTAGGAGCAAGCTTGCTCGCGAACCAGACGGCGCGGTGTGTCAGGCAGGACGCCTTCGCTGGCAAGCCAGCTCCTACAGGTCAATGCGGCGCTCTTGTAGGAGCAAGCTTGCTCGCGAACCAGACGGCGCGGTGTGTCAGGCAGGACGCCTTCGCTGGCAAGCCAGCTCCTACAGGTTGATGTAGTGGAATGCGGGCGAAGCTGGAGCAGACGCTGTATGAACAAAATGGAATATGAAAGTGAATAAAAGATATTGTTCGGGAATAAAAAATCCCGGTATTGTCCGCGTCACGCCAGCGATAGCACTTCACTGGCACCTGTATTAATAGCCGTCGTCGACGACGACTGCGATTTTCGATAAGGACACTGCATGAAAAAGGTTCTGTTGTTCACCGCACTGGCGGCTGCCCTGACGGCGAGTCTGGCCCAGGCTGGCGAGAAACTGGTGGTGGCGGCGACTCCGGTGCCACACGCCGAGATTCTTGAGCTGATCAAGCCGACCCTCGCCAAAGAAGGCGTGGACCTGGAAATCAAAGTCTTCACCGATTACGTTCAGCCCAACGTACAGGTCGATCAGAAGCGTCTGGACGCCAACTACTTCCAGACCCTGCCGTACCTGAACAGCTTCAACGAAGGCAAAGGCACTAACCTGGTAACCGTGATCGGCGTGCACGTCGAACCGTTCGGTGGCTACTCGAAGAAAGTCAAAAGCCTGGCTGAATTGAAAGACGGCGCGACCATCGCCATTCCGAACGAAGGCAGCAACAGTGGCCGTGCCCTGATCCTGCTGCAAAAGGCTGGCCTGATCGAGTTGAAAGACCCTAAAAATGCCCTGGCGACCCCGAAAGACATCGCCAAGAACCCGCACAACTTCAAGTTCAAGGAGCTGGAGTCAGCCATGCTGCCGCGTGTTCTGGACCAGGTCGACCTGGACATGATCAACACCAACTACGCGTTGGAAGCGGGTCTGAACCCGGCTAAAGACGCGCTGGTGATCGAAGGCGCCGATTCGCCTTACGTGAACTTCCTGGTGGCTCGTCCGGACAACAAGGACAGCGTCGCCATCCAGAAACTGGCCAAGGCCTTGACCAGTCCTGAAGTGAAGGCTTTCATCGAGAAGAAATACAGCGGCGCGGTACTGCCGGCGTTCTGATTCGCGAGGTAAACCCCTTCAAGGTTTCAACGCCGACGGCTTTCGATAGCGTCGGCGTTTTTTTATGCAGAAGATCTTTTGATTTTTACGGTCTATGCCACCCTGGCCTTTCGTGCATAAGGAATCAAGCGATGACGCCAAGCCTGAGCGCGTGATTGTCGAAGGTGGAAAGTGGCAGGGTCCAGGGGCTTGACGGCACGGTTTGCCCCCTCGGGACCTAGCAGTTCTGATAGGTGCCCGGGAGCTGGCTTTTAGTGCATGCTCAGCACTTGGCCGGGAGTTTTTTATGATTACTTCACCCCATGTTGTGTGTCGGTATCGCTATGACGCACTGGATCGTTTGACCGGACTGGAGTTAGTCGGGCAAACCAGTTTGCAACGGTTTTACTGTCACCAGCATCTGGTAACAGACCTGCAAGGGCAGGCCAGCCAGTCCGTATTTCAGCAAGGCACCCGGCTGCTGGCGTTGCAATCGCGCGAAGGCGATGCCATCAATGGTCAATTGCTGGCCACCGATCAGCAGCGTTCCGTCTTGCGTGTCACTGACCCTGGGGGATCTGTGCAGCAGGTCTATACGCCTTACGGTCATCGCCGGGCTGAAAGTGGTCGTGGCAGTCTTCTGGGTTTCAACGGCGAAGCGGTCGATCCGGTCTCTGGCCATTATTTACTGGGTATTGGTCATCGGGTATTCAACCCGGTGCTGATGCGTTTCAATAGCCCGGACAGATTGAGTCCGTTTGATATGGGGGGGCTCAATCCGTATGCGTATTGTTTTGGGGACCCAGTGAATTTCAGTGATCCGACGGGGCGGTTTGCCGAGATTGGCAGGCTCGTCACGAGCCTTTTCGGTGTAGTGAACGCACGGATTGTCATGTCCCCGGCCATCCCCTACAAGCTAGCCAAGGATGCCTTGCAATGGGGGGCGGCGGGGCAGTTACCGTTGAAATACACCGTCGGTGCAGCGGGTTCGACCGTGGCAGGTGTCGCGACGATGGTTTCGGCTTTAACGGGGGTTGCCAGTGCCGTTGCTGCAATTACCGGCGACTCTGAATCGGCCAAAACCCTGGGGTTTGTTGCGTTGGGGTTGGCGGGGCTTACGGTGGTATCGAGATTGGGTTCTAAATGGGCCGCTCGTGATCCCAGGACCATTCCCGCCTTGAAGAGTTTTGTGGAAGGCCGTAAACAGCCGGTGGCTATGCCTTCACCTGTTTCAGGGGTACTGCCAGAGTTCCCTCTACCTTCAGCACCTCCTCCGACTCCAGGCTCGCCACAAGCATCAGCACCATTTTCGACACCTGGGCCGATTGGTTTTGAAGGCTTCAGGTATCCTGAAAATACTAGTCGGACAGTCAATTTTTTGAACAAACAACTCGACAGGCAGCCTGGCATTTTCAAGAATGCCCAGCGCATTCGCCGTCACTCCACATAAAGCACAGCCGTAACGTCGGATCAGTCAATCCGGCCAATACCAGGCCGGCTCATCCAGCATTCGCTGCCCTACAATCCCGGTCTGGCCCAACGTCTTCTCCAGCACGATGCAATTGCATTCCTCATCCTCTTGCAGCGCCGAGATCAATCGCCGCGCATGGGAAACTACCCATACCTGGCACTGCTCCGATGCGCGAATAATCAGCCGCGCCAACGCTGGCAACAGGTCCGGGTGCAAACTGGTTTCCGGCTCGTTCAGCACCATCAGCGACGGGGGCCGGGGCGTCAGCAGCGCGGCGACCAGCAGCAAGTAGCGCAACGTCCCATCGGACAACTCGGCTGCCGATAACGGTCGCAACAACCCTTCCTGATAAAACTCAATGGCAAACCGTCCGCCCTGCAACGGCGCGATGCTCAATCGCGCCCCCGGGAACGCGTCACTGATCGCCGTCTGCAAAGCCTCCGGATCGCCGATTTCGCGAATGGTCTGCAACGCCGCCGCCAGATCGCGACCGTCGTGGTGCAGCACCGGCGTGCGGGTGCCCAGTTGCGGTTGGCGCACGGGTGCGTCGGCATCGCTGCGAAAGTGATCGTAGAAACGCCAGCGACGGATGAATTCACGCAACTGCATGACTTCCGGTGAGGTGCGAAAGCTGCCGACCTGATCGAACAGGCTGTCGAAATTCGGCGTGTGCTGCGCCAGTACTTCCCAGCCAAGACCTTCACGCGCACGAATCATCGGGCCGTCGCGATCTACCAGCAGGCTGGCCGGGCGATAGAAAGGCCCGGACCAGATGCATTCCTTTTTGATTTCCGGGTCCAGGGAAAAACACGAAAGGGTCTTTTCCGGCAGACCCAGTGCAATGGAATAACTGAAGTCTTCCCCGGCAAACCCCAGGCGCAGGCGTTTCACGCCCTGTCGAACAGTCGCCTCGATCGGCACTTCGCCGTTGCGCATGCGGCGGCTGATGTGTTCCGGGCCGGCCCAGAAGGTCGAATCCAGCCCGCCCTCGCGAGCCAAGGCATTGACCACGCCACCCTGGGCGGTTTCGGCCAACAGGCGCAACGCGCGGTAGAGGTTGGATTTGCCACTGCCGTTGGGGCCGGTGATCAGGTTCAGCCGGCCCAGCGGGATCACCAGTTTATTGATCGAGCGGTAGTTGGCGACCGCGAGGGTTTTGAGCATGGAGGACGTTCTCTGTGGTCCCGAATCGGCATCAGCATAACCGTGTTGGCGAAGTTGACGTGTAGGACCTATATGCAACCCTTGTAGGAGGAAATGCATGTCAGCGTAGGCGAGGGCTGAACCCTGCTCTAAGCTCATAGTCGTATCGAACTGGCACGCCCGTACAACGCAAAGGAGTCTGCATGGCTGGTCCCGGATTGAAAACAGTGCTTGGCCTGAGTTTCCTGGCTTTGCTAACCGCCTGCGGCGAGAAGCCCCAGGTCGAAAAGGAGCGTCCGCGGGTGTTCGTGCAAGAGGTCAAGTCGGCTGACTACGCGGCCTCGGTGACCCTCACCGGTGATGTCCAGGCGCGGGTACAGACTGAGCTGTCCTTCCGCGTCGCCGGCAAGATCATCCAGCGCACGGTCGATGTCGGTGACCGGGTGTCGGCCAGGCAAGTGCTCGCCAGGCTCGATCCCAAGGACCTGCAAACCAGCGTCGATTCGGCCCAGGCGCAGGTAGTTGCCGAACAGGCGCGGGTCAAACAGACCGCCGCCGCGTTCGTGCGCCAGCAAAAACTCCTGCCCAAGGGCTACACCAGCCAAAGCGAATACGATTCCGCCCAGGCCGCCTTGCGCAGCAGTCAAAGCGCCCTGGCGGCCGCCCAGGCACAATTGGCCAATGCCCGCGAACAACTGAGCTACACCGCGTTGATTGCCGACGCGCCGGGGGTGATTACCGCTCGCCAGGCCGAAGTCGGCCAAGTGGTGCAGGCTACGGTGCCGATTTTCAGCCTGGCCCGGGACGGTGAGCGCGACGCGGTATTCAACGTCTACGAGTCGCTGTTGGCCGAACCGCCGTCGGATAAATCGGTGGTGGTCAGCCTGCTCGAAAACCCGGCGATCAACACCACCGGCACCGTGCGTGAAATCACCCCGGCAGTGTCCGCGCAGACCGGTACGGTGCAGGTCAAGGTCAGTCTCAATGGCCTGCCGCAAGGTATGCAGCTCGGCTCGGTCGTGAGCGCCACGGCCAAGACGCCGGGCAAATCCGCCGTGGAGTTGCCTTGGTCGGCACTGACCAAGAACCTCAGCGACCCCGCCGTGTGGCTGGTGGACGACGAGGGCAAGGCGCAGCTGCACACCGTCACTGTCGGCCGTTACCTCACCGGCCATGTCGTCATCAGCGCGGGTCTCAAGGGTGGCGAAAAAGTCGTCATCGCAGGCGGCCAGCTGCTCCATCCCGGCGTGAAGGTGGAGATTGCCGAAAACACTTATAAGGACCTAGGCGCGGGAGCCCAGCCATGAAGCGTCTGATGCTGGTGCTCTGCGCTGGAATGCTGGTGGCCTGTTCGAAACAAGAACCGCCACCGGAGCCGGTACGCCCGGTGCTGTCGATCAAGGTCCAGGCGCTGGATGAGGAAAATCTCGGCCGCTTCGCCGGCAGCATCCAGGCCCGTTACGAAAGTAATATCGGTTTCCGCGTGCCGGGTCGCATCGCCAGCCGCAACGTCGATGTCGGCGCCGAAGTCGAGAAGGGCGCCTTGCTCGCCACGCTTGACCCCACGGACCAGCAAAACCAGCTGCGCTCGGCCCAGGGCGATCTGGCGCGCGTCCAGGCGCAGTTGATCAATGCCCAGGCCAACGCCCGCCGCCAGCAGGAACTGTTCGATCGCGGGGTCGGTGCGCAGGCCCAGCTGGACATTGCGCAGACCGACCTCAAAACCACTCAGGCCTCCCTCGACCAGGCCAGGGCGGCGGTCGATCAGGCCAAGGATCAACTCGGCTACGTGCAACTGCGCACCGACCACAAAGCCATCGTCACGGCATGGAACGCCGAAGCCGGGCAAGTGGTGACCGCCGGCCAGCAAGTGGTGACCCTGGCGCAGCCGGATATCAAGGAAGCCGTGATCGATCTGCCCGACACCCTGGTGGACCAATTGCCGGCGGACGTGGTGTTTCAGGTCGCCGCGCAACTGGACCCGAACATCACCACCACCGCCGTCGTTCGCGAAATCGAACCCCAGGCGCAAAGTGCGACCCGTACCCGTCGCGCCCGCCTGAGCCTGACGGACACGCCACCGGGTTTTCGCCTCGGTACGGCCATCAGCGTGACCCTCAGCTCTGCGATCAAGCCGCGCATCGAGCTGCCGCTGAGTGTGCTGCAAGAGATGGATGGCAAATCGCGGATCTGGGTCGTCGATCCACAGACGCACACCGTTTCCCCGCGGGACGTCAGCCTCGTCAGCCGAACTGACAGCACCGTGGTCCTGACCAACAGCGTGAAGTCCGGCGAGCGGGTCGTCAGTGCGGGAGTGAACAGCCTCAAACCGGGGCAGAAAGTGAAAATCGACGAGGACAGCCCACAATGAAAGGGAGTTTCAATTTATCCGAATGGGCCCTCAAGCATCAGTCGTTCGTCTGGTATTTGATGTTCGTCGCGCTGCTGATGGGCGTGTTCTCGTACATGAACCTCGGTCGCGAAGAAGACCCGTCCTTCACCATCAAGACCATGGTGATCCAGACGCGTTGGCCGGGTGCGACCCAGGAAGAAACCCTCAAGCAGGTCACGGACCGCATCGAGAAAAAACTCGAGGAACTCGACTCGCTCGATTATGTGAAAAGCTACACCCGGCCCGGCGAATCAACGGTCTTCGTGTACCTGCGCGACACCACCAGTGCCAAGGACATTCCGCAAATCTGGTACCAGGTGCGCAAGAAGATCGACGACATTCGCGGCCAGTTCCCCAAGGGCCTGCAAGGGCCGGGGTTCAACGACGAATTCGGTGATGTGTTCGGCTCGGTCTACGCCTTTACTGCCGACGGCTTGTCGATGCGCCAGTTGCGCGATTACGTCGAACAGGTCCGTGCCCAGATCCGCGAAGTGCCGGGGCTGGGCAAGGTCGAGATGATCGGTGAGCAGGATGAAGTGCTCTATCTGAATTTCTCCACCCGCAAACTGGCGGCGCTGGGCATCGATCAGCGCCAGGTGGTGCAAAGCCTGCAATCGCAAAACGCGGTGACCCCGGCCGGTGTGATCGAGGCCGGGCCGGAGCGGATCTCCGTGCGCACGTCCGGTCAGTTCGAGTCCGAGAAAGACCTGGCCAACGTCAATTTAAGGCTCAACGATCGTTTCTATCGTCTGGCCGACATCGCTGACATCAGCCGTGGCTATGTCGACCCGGCCACGCCGCAATTTCGCTTTAATGGTCAACCCGCCATCGGCCTGGCCATCGCCATGAAGAAAGGCGGCAACATTCAGGAATTCGGCAAGGCCCTGCACCAGCGCATGAATGACCTGACCGCCGACCTGCCGGTGGGCGTTGGCGTGCATACCGTTTCCGACCAGGCGGAAGTGGTGGAAAAAGCGGTCGGCGGCTTCACCAGCGCCTTGTTCGAGGCGGTGGTCATCGTGTTGCTCGTCAGTTTCGTCAGCCTCGGAGTACGTGCCGGGCTGGTGGTGGCGTGCTCGATTCCGCTGGTGTTGGCGATGGTCTTCATCTTCATGGAATACAGCGGCATCACCATGCAGCGGATTTCCCTCGGCGCGCTGATCATCGCCCTCGGCCTGCTGGTGGACGACGCCATGATCACGGTGGAGATGATGGTCACCCGGCTGGAGATGGGCGAAACCAAGGAGCAGGCGGCCACGTTCGCCTACACCTCGACCGCGTTCCCGATGCTCACCGGTACCTTGGTGACAGTGGCCGGCTTTGTGCCTATTGGCCTGAACGCCAGTTCGGCGGGCGAGTACACCTTCACCCTGTTTGCGGTGATCGCCGTGGCGATGCTGGTGTCATGGGTGGTCGCGGTGTTGTTTGCGCCGGTGATCGGCGTGCACATCCTCAGCGCCAACGTGAAACCCCATGACGCGGAACCCGGTCGCATCGGCCGCGCGTTCAATTACGGCATGCTCTGGGCCATGCGCAACCGCTGGTGGGCCATCGGCATCACCCTTGCACTGTTCGCGGCATCGGTGTTTTCCATGCAGTTTGTGCAGAACCAGTTCTTCCCGTCCTCCGACAGGCCGGAAATCCTGGTGGACCTCAACCTGCCGCAAAACGCGTCGATCGCCGAAACCCGCAAGGCGGTGGACAAGCTCGAAGCGACGCTCAAGGACGATCCGGACATCGTGCGCTGGAGCACCTACATCGGTGAAGGTGCGATCCGTTTCTACCTGCCGCTGGACCAGCAGTTGCAGAACCCGTACTACGCGCAGTTGGTGATCGTCAGCAAAGGCCTGGAGTCGCGCACGGCCTTGAGCCAGCGCTTGCGTGAACGGCTGCGCAAAGACTTCGTCGGCATCGGCAGCTACGTCCAGGCCCTGGAAATGGGCCGCCGGTGGGGCGGCCGATTCAGTACCGGGTCAGTGGCAAGGACATCGATCAGGTGCGCAAGCACGCGATCGCCCTGGCCACCGAACTGGATAAGAACTCGCACATCGGCGAAATCATTTTCGACTGGAACGAGCCGGGCAAAGTACTGCGCATCGACATCGCCCAGGACAAGGCGCGGCAACTGGGCCTGTCGTCGGAAGACGTGGCCAACCTGATGAACAGCATCGTGGTCGGCGCGCCCGTGACCCAGGTCGATGACGATATCTACCTGATCAATGTCGTGGGTCGCGCAATCGATGCGGAACGCGGTACGCCGGAAACCCTGCAGAATCTGCAGATCGTCTCACCGGGCGGCACCTCTATTCCGCTGCTGGCGTTCGCCACCGTGCGTTATGAGCTTGAACAACCGCTGGTGTGGCGCCGCGACCGCAAGCCGACCATCACCATCAAGGCCGCGGTGCGTGACGAGATCCAGCCGACCGATCTGGTGAAACAGCTGAAACCGGACATCGAAAAATTCGCCGCCACGTTGCCGGCGGGCTACAAGGTCGCTACCGGCGGTACGGTCGAGGAAAGCGGCAAGGCGCAGGGGCCGATCGCCAAGGTGGTGCCGCTGATGCTGTTCTTGATGGCGACCTTCCTGATGATCCAGTTGCACAGCGTGCAGAAGCTGTTCCTGGTGGCCAGCGTCGCACCGCTGGGCTTGATCGGCGTGGTGCTGGCGCTGATCCCGACCGGCACGCCCATGGGCTTCGTGGCGATCCTCGGCATCCTGGCGCTGATCGGCATCATCATCCGCAACTCGGTGATCCTGGTGACCCAGATCGAGTCGTTCGAGAAGGACGGCTACGCACCGTGGGATGCGGTGCTGCAAGCGACCGAGCATCGGCGTCGACCGATTCTGCTGACGGCGGCAGCGGCGAGCCTGGGGATGATCCCGATCGCCCGGGAAGTGTTCTGGGGGCCGATGGCTTACGCGATGATTGGCGGGATCATCATCGCCACCTTGCTGACGTTGCTGTTTTTGCCGGCGCTGTATGTGGCCTGGTACAAGATTCGCGAGCCGAAGAAAGAGGCGGCATAAAGGCGAGCGCTGCGCGCTCTATTCGCGAGCAAGCCCGCTCCCACAGTTGGTTCGCATCCGTCTGGACAACCCGGTCAACTGTGGGAGCGGGCTTGCTCGCGAAGGCGTCAGAACTGACTACACAGATCTACGCCAAACACTCGCCAACCAAGGCTGCTGCTCCCGCGGCAACCCCGCCGGCCGGTAGTAATGCTCCAGCTCGACAAACCCCGCCTCGGTCAGCAATTGCTGCCACGCCTGAAGATCGTGATACGCCCCATAACGCGGCCCGTTCCACCCCTCCTGATTGTCCCCACGCGGATTGGAACTGAACAACACACCACCCGGTTTCAACGCCCCACGCAGTTCCTTCAACACTCGTGGCAACTCCTGCCGCGGAATGTGGAACAGCACTGCATTGGCAAAAATCCCGTCGAAACGTTCAGCCGGCAAATCGAGTTTCAGAAAGTCCTGCTGCCAGACCTCGCAACCGCTGTCCTCGCGCGCCATCTGCGCAAGCTTCTCCGATCCATCGAGCCCGACAGCGGTATGGCCCATGCGCGTGAACGTCTGCAAATCACGCCCGGGCCCACAGCCAAAGTCAAGAATGTCGAACGGCGCCTCACCCTGAATATGCCGCAACAGGGCATCGATGTTCTGGCTGACATCGTGATCGCGGGTGCCCTCGCGAAACCCTTCGGCCACCGAATTGTAATGGCCCAGGGTGGTGGAAGTAATCTGCTCGAGGTCGGAGGGAGTCTGTTTCATGGCAGCCATTCGCAATAGAAAAATCAAGTGACCACTATAGGGCTTTAATAGATCCTTGCACCTTTTGCCGCGCGCTGGAAACCTCGATGTTATTGCCGCATGAATCGGCCCGCATGGCTGATCAGGCCGTCCCTGCGCGGCACAAGCAGTCAACAGCATTTCGGCTGGGCGCGCTTGAATCTTGTAGTGTCGGGAAAATTCAACAACAGTGATGCCACCGGACCCGGAAAGATCAGTGAACAGATTTGGCAGCTACCAGGACTTTTGACGCCCAAAACCCTGTCACAAGTGCCATGAGAGGTTGGGCGCTTGGCGTGAGTGGGTTATCTGCCGGCATTGTATCAACTCTCTTCCGGGTACTGAAATCCAGTCTGACAGCGAGCTTAAAAATAATGGTTAAGCTTGGCTGCGTCATAGGCATTTTCCCAATGCTCCACAATGCGGCCGTTGCGGAACCGCCATAGTCCGCAGAAAGGCATTTCGTGATGTTGGCCTTTTATAAAAATGCGTAACATGCCAAAGACTGCCCCGAAGTGATCATTCGCGGTGATATCTTTCACGTCCATGACCAGCGTATTGTTGGTCAACTCGATCAGTTCAAGTTCCTTTTCCAAAACCGCTTTTTTCCCGATTACATTTCTTATATGTCCCGGTATCTCCCGGCTAGCGGTGTGCAGGATGACATCGTCATCGACATACTGGTCGATACAGCTTAGGTCAGCATAGATTGTGCGCAGTATTTCTGCATTAGGGTGCGTGCCTGACATAGTGATGCTCCTGCTATCGGTTTTTTTTAAAAAGGGCGTTGCTTAATGTTCAGGTCGCCAGGTTGGCGGATGTGCTGCGTCAACGGCGCTTTCAATAGCAGCCAAGTCGTCAGTGCTCAATTGAATATCAGTTGCCTTTATATTCTCTTCCAGGTGTTTAATTGTCGTAGTTCCAGGAATGAGTACTGTCGCCGGGGATTTATGGAGCAACCATGCCAGGGCAAGTTGCGAGGGTGATGCGCCAAAGCGCTCTGCAATCGGAGAAAGTACGTTATCCGGGCCGACAAGACCGCCGTGTCCCAGCGGAAACCAGGGGATGTAAGCGATGTTATTTTTCTCTGCGTATTTTAGCGTTGCATCGTCGGTTCGATCCGCGAGGTTGTACAGGTTCTCTATGGCGACGATATCGACTATCTGTTGAGCCTCTTGAAGTTGAGCAATGGATACTCCGGGTTGCCCGGACAATCCGATGTGACGGATTTTTCCCTGTTGCTGGAGGGAGGCGAGCTCACCTAATTGGTCTGCCAGCGGCACGCAGGGGTCGATGCTATGGAGCTGGTACAGCGGAATACGCTCCATACCCAGGTTTCGCAGACTCAGTTCTACCTGTTGCCGCAAATAGGCAGGTCGTCCGCAGGGAACAATGTAGGGGGCGCCCGGTTCGCCGTGTATCCAGTCTTTAGGGCCGGAGCGGAGCAGGCCTCCTTTAGTGCATATCACTAAGTCGTCTGCATAAGGATGCAAGGCGCGACGAATGATCTGTTCATTATTTCCCGGCCCATAGCAGTCTGCAGTATCAATGAAGTTGACGCCAAGCTCGACGGCTTTCCGCAGCAGCCTGACCGCTTTTTCCGGATCGTCGGGATCGCCCCACATGCCGTAACCGGTCAGGTGCATGGCGCCATATCCAAGGCGGTTGACGATCATGTCGCCGCCGATAGTCAACGGATAAGCAGTTTGTTTTTGTTGATAGCTCATGATGTTCTCCTCGGTGTTTTATTGGGCGAGGCCATTGCCCTGCCATGTGCCCAGGACAATTTCGGCGGTAATGCCGGGGCCGAATCCGGCGATAATTCCGCGTGATCCATCGGGCAGCCCCGCAACGAATTGACGACGTAATGCATCAAGAACAACAACGGAAGCTACGTTGCCGTACTCGGTGAGGGTGGCTTGACTGTGTTCGAATAAGTCGAGGTCGACCTGCAAAAAGTGCGACAGGTCGGAAAGTATCCGGGGGCCGCCAGCGTGAATAATATAAAAGTCCAATTTCTCAACGTTCCAGTCGTGAACAGCGGCCATGGCGCGCAATTGGGGGGCTAGCTGCTCCATGGTTCCCGGAACTCGCCGGTCCAGTTGGAAGTGGAAACCAGTATTCTTGACCGCATAACTGATCCAGTCTTCTGTGCCCAGCACCAGGCGCGATCCGTTGTGTTCAAGTAGCATTCCACGCCCCCCTTGGCCGCGGACTACTGCAGCACCCAAGGCGTCGCCGAACAAACCGTTTGACAGCAGATTGCCGATATTCAGGTCGGAAGGTTGGTAGCATAATGAGCAAAGTTCGCAGGCAACAATCAGTACATTCGCTTCGGGATAAGCTTGGCAAAAATTATGGGCGTGACTGATTGCTGCCCCTCCTGCAGCGCATCCAAGTTGCGCGATAGGCAGCTGTCGGGTGTCATTGCGAAAGCCCAGATTATTAATGATCCAGGCAGTAAGCGAGGGCATGGTGAAACCTGTGCATGACACGAAAATGATCGCATTGATTTGCTCAGCGCTCACTTGCGCATTTTTTAACGCTGTTTCAATCACCGCCGGCAGTCGCTTTTTGGCTTCGTGGACGTAAGTGAGATTGCGCTCTTCGAAGCCCGGGTGATGTAGCGTTTTTTCAATCGATTGCACCAAGTGCCGCTTCTTGACGCCGGTATTTTTTATCAGGCGCAAGATTAGCGATAAGTTTTCATGGTCGGGATGAAGTTGCCGGGCAAGTTCCAGCGTTCGCTCCATGTCGATAGTGTGCTCCGGGACGGAGATGGCTGGGCAACAGAGTACTGACATGACACGATCCCTCGTGTGGATTAATGCTAAAAATCTGGTTGGCGTTTTTAGTTGATGCCCTGGACCATTTGCATGGTCAATGCAATCACTGTTCTCATCGTTAATGTTGTTTATTTTTTCGATGTTATCCACTGTCAACAATGACAGTGGATTAGCATGATTTGGACTTGTCAGGCATCCAATTGATTATAAAAGTTGGTCGAGAGCTTCGTGAAAACGATCAATTGCGGTTACGTGGCGCACAGGCCCAAGCCGGATCGAGAAACGGTGTTGCGTAACCTGATAATGGCCTTCGAGCATTACAACGAGCAGCACCCGCACAGCGCCTTAAACTGTCGATCACCGAGGGAGTTCAGGCGCTTGGCAGCAGCATTAATTCAACAGGGAGTTGGTGTCCGGTTTTGTAGGGGCCAATCCACCGGTGAACGGGATTGATGTAGGAACTGCCGCAGGCTGGGGTCTTTTGATCTTTGCTTAACGCTTGTTCAAACCTCGCGCCAATCTATCGCCCCCCAATTGAATGAATGCCACCAACACCACCAGCAACACAATCACCGTCAACATGATCTGGCTGTCAAATCGCTGATAGCCATACCGATAGGCAATGTCGCCCAACCCACCGGCCCCAATCGCCCCGGCCATGGCCGAGGAGTTGATCATGGTCACCAAGGTAATCGTGAACCCCCCGACAATCCCCGGCAACGCTTCAGGCAACAGCACATGCCAGACGATATGCCAACGCCGGCACCCCATCGCCTGCGCTGCTTCGATCAGCCCGTGGTCGACTTCGCGCAAGCTGACTTCGGCAATACGTGCAAAGAACGGTGTGGCGGCAATGGTCAGCGGCACGACAGCGGCCCAGACACCGTAAGTGGTGCCGACAATCAGCCGGGTAAACGGAATCAGCGCCACCATCAAAATCAAAAACGGAATCGAGCGAAACAGGTTCACGAACGCGCCTAATGCGCGATTCAGCGCCGGTGCTTCGTAGATGCCACCTTTGGAACTCGTCACCAGGATCACAGCCAAGGGAATGCCCGCCAGCAGCGCAATCAACGAAGACACACCGACCATCAGGAAGGTGTCGATGAAACCTTGCAGCAAGCGATCAAACCACATAACCCAACACCTCCACCTGTTGCGCCCAATGGCCCGCGCGCTGACGTAATTCTTCGGCACTGAGGGACGAACCGGTTACTGCCAGCAGCAATTGCCCGAGGGCATGGCCCTGAATCCGTTCGATGCCACCTTGCAGCAAGCGCACGCGACCACCGAGGGCGCTGAACAGTGCGGCCACGTCTGGTTCCTCATGCGCTGCTCCGGTGAATTGCAGTCGCAGCACCACGGCGTCCTCGGCGGACGTTGGCTGCGAGCGCAACCGGCTTTGCAATTCTTCCGGCAGTGCGTGTTGCAACGGCGCCAGCAACGTCTTGCTGACCTCATGCTGCGGGTTGCCGAACACTTCCCATACCGGCCCTTGCTCGACGATTCGTCCATGCTCCAGCACCACGACCCGGTCGCAGATATCGCGAATCACCGCCATCTCATGGGTGATCAGCACAATGGTCAGGCCCAAGCGTTGATTGATCTCGCGCAGCAGGCCGAGGATCGATTGCGTGGTCTCCGGATCCAGCGCTGAAGTCGCTTCGTCGCACAGCAAAATCGCCGGATCGTGTACCAGCGCCCGGGCGATGCCGACACGCTGTTTCTGCCCGCCTGACAGCTGCGCCGGATAAGCTTTGTGCTTTTCCTGCAGGCCTACCAGGTCCAGTAATTCACGGACTTTCTGCTCGCGTTTTTCTTTGGGTACCCCTGCCACTTTCAGCGGTAATTCGACGTTCTGCCAGACGGTCTTGGCCGACATCAGGTTGAAGTGCTGGAAGATCATGCCGATCCGTCGACGCAACGCCACCAGGCGGTCTTCATCGAACTCGCCAATATCGACTTGATCGATCAGCACCCGCCCGGTGCTCGGTTGTTCGAGGCGGTTGATGGTGCGGATCAGCGACGACTTGCCGGCGCCGCTGCGACCGATGATGCCGAACACTTCACCGCGCTGGATCGCCAGGTCGATGCCGTGCAATGCCGCCACAGGACCTTGCTGGCCGTTGTAGGTTTTGCCCAGGCCGATGAAGCGCACGTGGGCGCGATTAAGGTCCGGGTGCAGTTCGGTCTGTTCGACATGCTCCGGGATTGGGCGGGGCTCTGGAATCTTCAGTCGCCGTTGGATCGCGGCCGTCATGTTCAGCTTTCCCAACCGGCTTGGTAGAGCTTGCCATGGGCTTTGTCCAAGGCTGCGCGAACAACTGGCGAATGCTGGTAGATGTCGACGAACTTGATCAGGCGCGGGTCGGTTTTGCTTGTCGGCTGGATCACGAACTGAATCACGTATTCCTTGTGATCGAGGCCGTCGAACAGCAGGGCAGAGCCGGCATCGAAGGTCTTCGACAGGCGGATGTAGGCCGGGTAGCCCTGGACCAGGTCGGCGTCATCGTAGGCGCGCACCAGTTGCACGGCTTCGACCTGAAGGATTTTGATTTTCTTCGGATTGGCGACGATGTCTTCTTCGGTGGCCTTGTAGCCGACCCCCGGTTTGAGTGTGATCAAGCCAGCCTTGGCCAGCAGTTGCAGGCCACGCCCGCTGTTGATCGGGTCGTTGGCGATGGCCACGCTGGCGCCTTCGGGCAGCCCGTCGAAGCTTTTGTATTTTTTCGAGTAGAGGCCGACGTTGTTGATGATCCCCGGGGCGAAGGGCACCAGGTCAAAACCGGCGGCGGCCTTGGCGTTTTCCAGGAACGGGATGTGCTGGAAGTAGTTCACGTCGATGTCGCCGGCGGCGAGGCTGACGTTGGGGGCGATCCAGTCGCTGAATTCCACCAGGTCGACTTGCAGGCCTTGTTTCTTGGCTTCTTCGACGGCGGCTTCGAGGGGGATGGCGAAGGCGGCGGTGGTGCCGACTTTCAGCGGCGCGTCGGCGGCGAAGAGGGTGGAGCTGAAGAGGCCTAGGGCCAGGGCCAGTGCTTTGACTGGGTGGGAGAGGTAGGTCTTGGTCATGGTGGGGTTTCCAGTCAGTGCATAAATTTTGGGTGTTTGGGCGGGCCTCTTCGCTGGCAAGCCAGCGCCTACAGGGGATCTATGGCGTTCGCAGACCCTGTGTAGGAGCTGGCTTGCCAGCGAAGCTTTTAGCGGCGGTGCGTTGAACCGGTATGTTGCACAGGCAGATGCGCCCCTTCGTGAAACAGCTTTTCCCGCAAAGAGCCATTGTCGTAAGCCGTCTTGTACGACCCTCGACGCTGCAACTCCGGAACCACCAGCTCAATGAAATCCACGTAGCTTTCCGGGGTGACAATCCGCGTCAGGTTGAAGCCATCGAGCCCGGTTTCGGCGATCCACGATTCCAGCTCATCGGCCACTTGCCCAGGCGAACCCACCACCGTGATGTAGCGCCCGCCGAGGGCGTGTTGTTCGAGCAACTTGCGTCGGGTCCAGTCGTTGTTTTGCAGGTTTTTGGTGGCGGACTGGATGGCGTTGCTTTTGACGTACTGGATCGGCTCATCGATCGCGTACTGGGAAAAATCAATCCCGGTGGACGCCGAGAAATGTGCCACCCCGGCCTCGGCACTGGCGTAGCTCAGGTACTCGGCATGCTTGGCCCAGGCTTGCTCTTCAGTGGCGCCGACAATCACATTCAGCCCCATGAACACCTTGATGTCCCCGGGGTTGCGTCCGGCCTCGACCGCGCTGGCGCGAACCTTGTCCACCTGGGTCTTGGTCGATGGTTTGTTCTGGCCGCTGATGAACACGCACTCGGCATGGCGCCCGGCGAACTGCAAACCGCGATCGGAACTGCCCGCCTGGAACAGCACCGGCGTGCGTTGCGGCGAGGGCTCGCAGAGGTGATAACCCTCGACCTGATAGAACTCGCCCTTGTGCTCGACCTTGTGCACTTTCTCCGGTTGGGCGTAGATCCGTTGCTTTGGATCGTTGAGCACCGCGCCGTCTTCCCAGCTGCCTTCCCAGAGTTTGTAGAGCACTTGCAGGTACTCGTCGGCCTGGTCGTAACGACGGTCGTGCTCGACCTGTTCGCTCAGGCCCATGGCCTTGGCGGCGCTGTCGAGGTAGCCGGTGACGATGTTCCAGCCGACCCGACCGCGGCTCAGGTGATCGAGGGTCGACATCCGCCGGGCGAACAGGTACGGCGCTTCGTAGGTCAGGTTGGCGGTCAGGCCGAAGCCGAGGTTTTTGGTGACGGCGGCCATGGCCGAGACCAGGAGCAGCGGATCGTTGACCGGCAACTGAATCGACTCTTGCAGCGGCACGTCCACCGAGTGCTGGTAGACGTCGTACACCCCGACGATGTCGGCGATGAACAGCCCGTCGAACAGCCCGCGCTCCAACAGTTGTGCCAGTTCGGTCCAGTATTCGATGGTTTTGTACTGGGTGGAGTTGTCCCGTGGATGCGTCCACAGGCCATGGTTGATGTGCCCGATGCAATTCATGTTGAAGGCATTGAGCAGGATCTTTTTTTTTGCTCGTTTGCGGCGTGGCCATTCAGATGGTCCCCCGCAACGGCGGGTTTTCATCGTTGAGGTAGTAGTTGCCGACGGCGTGATACTTCCAGCGCACCGGGTCGTGCAGGGTATGCACCCGAGCGTTGCGCCAGTGGCGATCCAGGCCGTGTTCGGCCAGCGTGGCCTGACTGCCGGCCAATTCGAACAGCGTGCTGCCGGCGGCAAGAGAAATTTCGGTGCTGATGGCCCGGGCTTCGGCGACGGCAATCGACGCGGCGGCGACGGTCTGTGCGTCAGTCTGGGCCTGGGCCTTGTCGAGGAATTCGCCGGCGCGTTCCAGCAGCGCTTCGGTGGCGTGCAGGCGAATGCTCAAGTGACCGAAGCTCTTGAGGGTCAGGGGGTCTTCGGTGGCGTTGTCGTTGCCGGCATCGATCCACGGCCGGGTCCTGGTGCGCACGAAGTGCAACGCATCTTCATAGGCGGCGCGGGCGATGCCGGTATCGATGGCGGCGTGAAGAATCTGCGCCAGCGGGCCGACGGTGGTCGGACGCTCGAAAGCGCTCTGGAACGGGATCACGTCTTCGGCGGCGACAAAGACGTCTTCAAAGACCACCGAACCGCTGCCGGTGGTGCGCTGGCCGAAACCGCTCCAGTCGTCGATGGCCGTCAGGCCTTTGCTGTTGCGGGGCACGAAAGCCAGTTGCTGCACGCCGTGTTCATCCACCACCGAGGTCGGGATACGTTGGGCGTAAATGGCGCCGGTGGCGTAGAACTTGCGGCCGTTGATGCGGTAACCCTCACCGTCGCGAGTGAGGCGGGTAACGCGGTCGTGGGCGGTTTTGGTGCCGAGTTCGGCCAGGGCATTGCCGAAGCGTTGACCGGCCAATACTTCTGCGTACAGACGTTTTTTCTGCTCGGCGCTGCCATTCACGCGCAGCACTTCGAGGGCATAGAAATGGTTCTGCGGAATTTGTCCAAGAGAACCGTCGGCCTGCGCAATCAGCGCGATCACCTTGGCCAGCGTGACATTGGAAACGCCGGCACCGCCGTATTCCTTGGGCACGCTGATGCCCCACAGGCCCGAGCGGGAAAACACTTCCAGTTCCGGGTGTGGCAAACGCCGTTCGCGGTCGCGCAGGGCGCTGTCGCGTTTGAAATCTTCGGCCAGGTCACTGGCGACAATCAGGGCTTGCTCATCGCTGGTTATGACCGCGACGTGGTGAGAAAAAGTCATGTGTTTCTCCAGAGATCTGGTCAAAAGGGTTCCGGTCTTCAAATCCAGGAGTGGCGCGCGGGTAAAGTGCCGTTCAAGTGGTAAGTGCCGACGGCGTGATATTTCCAGCGCACCGGGTCGTGCAGGGTGTGCACGCGAGCATTGCGCCAGTGGCGGTCGAGGTTGAATTCGGCGAGGGTGGCGCGGCTGCCGGCCAGTTCGAAGAGTTTTTCGCTGGCCAGCAGCGAGATCTCGGTGGTCAGCACCTTGGCTTCGGCCACGGCTATCGAGGCGCGGGCGGCGGATTCGGCAGTGAGTGGTGCGGCGTTGACCTGATCGAGCACTTGCCCGGCCTTGCGCAGCAGCGCTTCGGCGGCGTGCAGTTCGATTTTCAGTTTGCCGATGTCGGCGATCACGTAGAGGTCATCGCTGGCCCTGTCGACATTGGCATCGATCCAGGGCCGGGCGCGGGTTTTCACGAATTCGATGGCGTCGTCGATAGCGCCCCGGGCGATACCGGCATCGATGGCCGCTTGGATCAATTGCGAGACTGCGCCCTGGATGTTCGGCTTGTCGTTGATCTTCCAGGTCTCTACCACCAGTTCGGCGTCGACCCGCACGTTGTTGAGCAAAATCGTGCCGCTGGCGGTGGTGCGCTGACCGAAACCGGACCAGTCATCGACGATGCGCAAACCGGGTGTGCCGCGGCGGACGAAGGCCAGCACTTGCCTGCCATTGTCGTTCAGCGCCTTGACCGCGACCCAGTGGGCGAACAGGGCGCCGGTTGAATAAAACTTCTGGCCGTTGATGACGAAGCCATCGCCGTCGGCGGTGATCCGCGCTTTGATTTCCAGGGTGTTTTTGGTGCCGCGTTCCGGTCCGGCATTCCCGACCCGCCAGCCTTCGAGCACGCTTTTGAACAGCTGCTTTTTCTGTGATTCGGTGGCGCTGCCAAGCACCAGGTTGAGGATGCCGAACTGGTTCTGCGGGATTTGCCCGAGTGCCGGATCCGCCGCGGAAATGATCGCGAACACATCGGCGACAGTCACGAACGAAACCTGCGGGCCACCGTACTCGCGAGGGATGGCAATGCTGCCCAGGCCGCTGCGGGTGAACTGTTCGATTTCCGACCACGGCAGCTTGCGCTGCTGGTCACGCCTGGCTGCCTGCAGGCGGGCGACCTGCGCCAGTTCATGGGCGGCCTTGATGGCTTGTGCATCGTTGCGCAAAACCTGCGCGGGCAACAACAGGGGGGCGATATCCAGATCACTCTGGAGGGTTGCTTCTGCCAGACTGGACATCAGTGCCGCTCCTTGGCTGCACGCAATGCCCTGGCGATCTGCACTGGGGTGATTGTGTTCCGGATCATACCTACCTCACATCTCATGGAACGCCGCGATGGTTGCGACGAAGTAAAAACAAGAATGTCCGGTGGTCCGGTGCATATACCCTAAGCGTGTATAAAAATAAAATAAACTAACTTTTAGGAATATAGATAGAAGAGCTATTACATATCCCTGTAGGAGCGAGCTTGCTCGCGATGGTCGTTAACGATAACGCATGTTTACTGGCTAAACGCGGCGCTCTTGGGTCCATCGCGAGCAAGCTCGCTCCTACTGGGGATCTCAGTGTTTGCGGGCTTCGGCCGCCATGAGCAGTTCCTTCGGCCGGGCCTTCAAGTACGGGTTCGCACAACCAATCTTCAACCGGCGCGGCGGTGCCCAGCGCGAGTTGTTACCGACCCGATCGAGGATGCAGTACGTCACCTCCAGCCGAAGGTCTTCCCCGGCTTCAAGAATGATTGCCGGTGGCACCCAGACCTGGATCGGCTGGCCGACGTCGCCCGCCCTGAGCCTTGGCAGGTCCATGCGCACATCGCCCCAGCGCAGGGTGATTTCGTCGTCGGCGGCCATGTTCAGGTACGGCTCGATGGTCACCGGGACGCCGCGCTTGATCTGATTCGCATTGACTCCCTGGCGGCGAATGGTCTCGGGGAGGCTCACTGGCGCCAGGCACTGGTTTTCGTCGGCGAACATTGCGGGGGGTTGGCCACCGGGGCAGTCGAGTTTGATCTGGACGCGCACGGCGGGTGACAGGGCTGCTCCTTGCCCGACTTGCATGAGCCGGTAGTGGATGCGTGAAACACCGTTGGCAATAAAGCTTTGCGGCACTCGCAGGCTGACGGTGTGGCCGACATCATGGGCACTCAGCACCCTGGAGGCCACGTAGCAGTTGTCCCAGAACAGTTCGATCAGGTCACCTTCATCCATGCCGGGATAGGGCGCCACGTCGACCAGCAGGTGAGCCGCCGAGGTGATGTTGATGCCGTTCTTGTGTGATTGCGCCAGGGACGGCACAGCCAGTTCGGGTTTGTTCGAGAGGCTTTTCATGGGTTCTCCTTGAAGTCTTGCAACGAAGTCCATTTCTGAAAATCAAAAATGCGGAGTCCGAACAGCAAAACCGTTCATTACTTGAATTGAAATAATGATTGGGCGTGGTGAAAATCAATTGTTGGGACTAGATAAGAGTGCGCTTGAATACGTGTCAATAGAGCGGTTTAGTCAAATACCCAATCTCGAGTAATTCAGAAAGTTCCTACGCGTTGAAGTTAATAAGCCACGTCAATCCGTCGAACATACCTGTCAAAGCGCCCGGTCTATTGAGGTGAGGTGGTGGCTGTACGTCTGTCAGCCCATTCGTTTTTCAGAGTATTAGAGGGGGGCAATCTGTGACAGGGCATATATTTGTATCGCGCACGCTGACAACAAATCATAGGTTGTGCGGACACATGCTATTAAGTAACGGGGGATTTTATTGAAGGGGGAAGGGACTTCCATCCATGGAAGTCGACCCGTATTGCGCGGGTGTTTCAGGAGTGAGCGTTATTCAGAAACTTGCTGAGAAACTGTTTCGTCCGTTCTTCTTTCGGATTGGCAAACAATGCCTTGGCTTCGCCTTGCTCGACGATCACCCCTTTATCGAAAAATACCACACGGTTGGCCACGTCCCGGGCGAACCCCATTTCGTGGGTGACGATGACCATGGTGCGTCTCTCTTCGGCCAGGCTGCGGATGGTCGCCAGTACTTCGCCCACCAACTCGGGGTCGAGGGCCGAGGTGGGTTCGTCGAACAGAATCACTTCCGGCTCCATCGCCAGTGCGCGGGCAATGGCCACACGCTGTTGCTGGCCACCGGACAGGCGGCGCGGGTAAGCGTCTTCCTTGCCCGCCAGACCGACCCTGGCCATCAGCTTTTTACCCAGGGCGACGGCTTCGGCGTGCGGGATCTTCTTTACGATGATCGGGCCTTCGATAACGTTTTCCAGGGCGGTGCGATGAGGGAACAGGTTGAAGTTCTGGAACACGAAACCCACGTGCTGGCGCAACCGTCGCACCAGGCCTTGCTGCTGGTTCAGCGGACGGCTGCCATCGATCTCGATGTCACCGACCTTGATCCGGCCGCTGGTGGGTTCCTCCAGGAAATTCAGGCAACGCAGGAAGGTGGTTTTACCCGAGCCGCTAGGCCCGATGATCGCCACCACCTCACCTTCCTTCACTTGCAGATCGATGCCGTTGAGCACCACTTGACCCTTGAACTGCTTTGTCAGTTTTTCCACGACAATCATTGGGTCAGGACTCCTGGTCGTGCCGATTGACCCGCTCTTCCAACTTGTTCTGCAGGTGCGAGAGCACCGTGGCCAGAACCCAGTAGATCAGTGCGGCGGCAAGGTACATGGTGAACACTTCGAAGGTGCGTGCCGTGATCAGCTGCGCCTGGCGGAACAGCTCCGGCACCTGGATGGTGGCGGCCAGCGCAGTGTCCTTGACCAGCGAAATGAAGCTGTTGCCCAGCGGCGGCAATGCGGTGCGCATCGCTTGCGGGATGATGGCCCGGCGCAGGGTCTGCGCACGGGTCATGCCGATGCTGGCGGCAGCTTCCCACTGACCACGCTCGATGGAGCTGATCGCGGAACGCAGGATTTCACAGGCGTAAGCGGCCATGTTCAGCGAGAAGCCGATCAGGGCCGCCGGCAGCGGATCGAGTTCCATGCCCAACTGCGGCAAGCCGTAATAGATCACGAACAGTTGTACCAGCAACGGCGTGCCGCGAAAGAACGACACGTAGATGCGGGCGATCCAGCTCACCAGCTTGAAGCGCGACAGTCGCATCAGTGCCAGGCCGAAGCCCAGCATGAGGCCGAAGAACATCCCGCCCAGGCTCAAGATGACCGTGTAGTAGGCCCCTTTGAGCAGGAAGGGCAAGGAGTCCAGTGCGAGTTGGAAAGCTTCTTCCATTATTGAGTGACGTCAGCGCTGAAGTACTTTTCCGAAAGCTTTTTCAGCGTACCGTCGGCCCGCAGCTTGTCGATGGCTTTGTTCACCGCCGCCAGCAACTCAGGCTCGCCTTTGCGCAGGGCAATACCGGCTTCCTGACGGGAGAACGCTTCGCCGGCGGCGACAGTGTCCTTGGCCTTCTTGGCGTATTCCAGTGCGGCGAGGCGGTCGATCAGAATGGCGTCGATGCGGCCGACGCGCAGATCCTGGAACTTGGTCGGATCATCGTCATAGGTCTTGATGATGGCTTTCGGTTGGTTCTCCTTGAGCCATTGTTCGTAGTTGGTGCCCAGGCCTACACCGACTTTCTTGCCGGCCAGATCGGCGGCGGTCTTGATGGTGTCTTTGTTCTTGGTCAGAACCAGCGCCTGAATCCCGGAAACGGTGTACGGCTCGGAGAAGTCATACTTCTTCTTGCGCTCTTCGGAAATGGTCACCTGGTTGACCACGGCGTCCAGACGCTTGGATTCCAGGGCGGCGAGAATGCCATCCCATTTGGTCGGTTGCAGTTTGACCTTCACGCCCAGCTCTTTGGCCAGGGCTTCGGAGAACTCGACTTCGAAGCCGGCCAGTTTGCCGTCGGCGTCGACGAAACTGAACGGAGGGTAAGTGCCTTCCAGACCCACGTTGATCACGCCGGCGTCCTTGATTTTCTGCAGCTGCTCCCCGGCAACCGCTTGCCCCAACAGGCCGGCGCTGAGTGCCAGGCCGAGCGAACCGACCAGCAGGTTTCGACGTAATGCGGAAAAATTCATGACAAGCCCCTGTGTTTTCTTATGAAGACGCTTTAGGAAAGTTGGCAAATTCGGGATTTGAACGACTGCGATATCCTGCCCTAAAGCAGTCTATGCGTCTTGTTTCAA
Organism: Pseudomonas sp. VI4.1; assembly: GCF_002029345.1. NCBI lineage: Bacteria > Pseudomonadati > Pseudomonadota > Gammaproteobacteria > Pseudomonadales > Pseudomonadaceae > Pseudomonas > Pseudomonas sp. VI4.1. Next base: position 78,016 of record NZ_MULM01000181.1, on the reverse strand, counting down.
ATTCGCCTGCGGCGCGACTATATGATGAGGTTTTTAGATTGGAAAATAATAAATATAAATTTTATTATTCTTTTTTAGAATATATGGCGGCTTCAGAAAGATCGCAGCCTGCGCCAGCTCCTACATGGAGCGGAGTACACCCGTAGGAGCTGCCGCAGGCTGATCATAAGCTTCGGTTACAGAAAATCCTTATAGGCAAACAACGCCGGCGCCCCACCGGTGTGCAGGAAGATAATCGGCCCCTCATCAAAACGCTGGCGCCCAATCCCATCCAACAACCCGGCCATGGCTTTACCGGTATAAACCGGGTCGAGCAGCAAACCTTCCTGGCTCGCCACCAGCTTTACCGCCGCCAGTGTCCCGGCATTCGGCTCGCCATAGCGTGGGCCGAAATATTCGTCCCACAGTTCGACTTTGAAACTCGCAGGCAAGCTCATTTCCAACAACTTCGCCGTCCGCTCGGCGAGGCCCTGGACCTTCGGTCGCTGATCTTCATCGCTGCGCGAAACCGTGACGCCAATCACCGGCAATTGCGGCAGTGCTTCGCTCAATGCCAGCGCCAGGCCACTGTGCGTGCCGGCGCTGCCCGAGGCCAGCACCACAGCGGCGAAGGTGATGCCGGTGTCCTTGATCTGCTCGGCCAGTTCCAACCCGGCGCGCACATAACCCAAGGCGCCCAATGCATTCGAGCCGCCAATCGGCACCAGATACGGCTTTTTGCCGTTGCTGCGCAGGCGTGCGGCCAACGCCTCCAACTGTTCGTCGGCGTTATCCAGGTTTTCTACCAGCTCAACCTTGGCATCGAACAGATCCAGCAACAGCCGATTGCCGTTGCCGACATAGTTGGCGTCGTCGGTGCCCAGAGGATTTTCCAGCAGTGCCACGCAGCCCAGACCCAGCCGGGCCGCAACGGCGGCGGTTTGGCGCACATGGTTGGACTGAAGCGCACCCGCGGTAATCAACGTGTCTGCGCCTTGTGCCAGGGCATCGGCCGCCAGGTATTCGAGCTTGCGCAGCTTGTTGCCACCCATGGCCAGCGGCGTCAGGTCATCGCGTTTGACGTAGAGGTCGCGGCCCAGCCAGGTCGACAGGCGTTCGAGTTTTTCCAGTGGCGTGGGGTGGCCGAGCAGATCGAGGCGGTCAAAACGGGCGAGCTGTTGTTTGATCATGGTTTCCATACTGGCGCAAGAAGGTAGGCGCGAGCTCGCTCGCGATGGTCGCTAACGATAACGCGATAAGCCTGACACCCCGCAGCGGGTTCGAGTTTTTCGCGAGCAAGCTCGCTCCTACAGGGAAAAGATCTCAGGACTATAGGCACGCCTATTTATCGGGGCAACCGCCAATCGCTTATAGCCAAAAGTGTTTGATTCAGCACAATTGGTTCTTAATCGTCGTCCAGACCTTGCGTAAAGTAATCGCCGTCAGCGCGGCCAGACAGTCCGGCCGCCCATGAGGAGTTTTTACCGTGAGCGAGCGTTCCAGCCATTGGCAATTGCAGACCATCGTCAGTCAGCTGCGTTCGGCGCGTGACGAATGGCGTGCCCAAAACGGTCGCGCCAGCGGCGAGCAGGGCGGTCGGGAGTTGCCTTCCCGAGCGGCCATGGCGGAGATCCTGGAAGCCTTGTGTGGTGCGTTGTTTCCGATGCGCCTGGGGCCGGTGGACCTGCGCGAAGAGAGCGAAGACTTCTATGTCGGCCACACGCTGGACGTGGCATTGAATGCGTTGTTGGCTCAGGCGCGACTGGAACTGCGCTACGCCGCCCGCCACGGCGCCACGGCCGAGACTGAAGTCGAAGCCAGGACCATTCAGATCATCCAGGACTTCGCCCTCGCCCTGCCGGGCTTGCGCAGTCTTTTGGACACCGACGTGCTGGCGGCCTACCACGGCGACCCGGCAGCGCGCAGCGTCGATGAAGTGTTGCTCTGCTACCCGGGCATCCTGGCGGTGATTCACCATCGCCTTGCCCATCATTTGTATCGCGCCGGGCTGCCGCTGCTCGCGCGGATCAGCGCGGAAATCGCCCACTCCGCCACCGGTATCGACATCCATCCGGGGGCGCAGATCGGTCGCAGCTTCTTCATCGATCATGGGACGGGCGTGGTGATCGGCGAGACCGCCATCATCGGCGAGCGTGTGCGGATTTATCAGGCCGTGACCCTGGGCGCCAAGCGCTTCCCGGCGGATGAGGACGGTCAGTTGCAGAAGGGGCAGCCGCGCCATCCGATTGTCGAGGATGACGTGGTGATCTATGCCGGGGCGACCATCCTGGGGCGGATCACCATTGGCAAGGGCTCGACCATTGGCGGCAACGTCTGGCTGACCCGCAGCGTGCCGGCGGGGAGCAACCTGACTCAGGCGAATTTGCAGCATGATGATGGGACGCAGAAGTAAGGGCCGACATCTTTATTGGTCATGACGCCGCCTTCGCTGGCAAGCCAGCGCCTACAGGGGTATTTGTGTTCACGGAATTTGCGTACGCCACAAAACCTGTAGGAGCTGGCTTGCCAGCGAATGGTCTCAAGCCGAACCGAGATAAGGCATTTAGCTGATTTCCCGCTGAACGAATCCCCCCACCCCCGCGTCATACCCATCCTTGAGCTAGCGTATCAACACCACCGCCGAGCCCTGCGATTAGTCCTTAGCAACCTATTTATGTTTAACTTGAACGCTCATTCAAGTTAAACCGCCGGTTTGCTGCCCGCTCACAACAGGAGGCTTGCCTTTGCCGAGTCCGTTACTGATTGCCTTGCTCCACCCCCGAGAGGTGCATCTTTCATGAGTGCATCGTCCCTTCCTCCAAGCGGCCAGGTCCGCATGAACCCGCCGGTGTTCTACTTTTCGGCGAGTTTCATTCTGCTGTTCGGCATCGTCGTGATTGCCATGCCCGAACAAGCCGGTGCCTGGTTGCTGGCGGCGCAAAACTGGGCGGCCAACACGGTCGGCTGGTACTACATGCTCGCGATGACCCTGTATCTGGTCTTCGTGGTGGTCACCGCCTTGTCCGGCTACGGCAAGATCAAGCTCGGTGCCGACCACGACGAACCCGAATTCAGTTACCTGTCCTGGGCCGGCATGTTGTTCGCTGCCGGCATCAGCATCACGCTGTTTTTCTTTTGTGTGTCCGAACCGCTGACCCATTTGGCGCAACCGCCTCAGGGTGAGGCGGGTACGGCGGACGCGGCGCGTCAGGCGATGCAGATTCTGTTTCTGCACTGGGGCCTGCACGGCTGGGGCGTGTTCGCCTTCGTCGGCATGGCGCTGGCGTACTTTGCCTATCGTCACAACCTGCCGCTGGCCCTGCGCTCGGCGCTCTATCCGCTGATCGGCAAGCGCATCAACGGCCCGATCGGTTACGCGGTGGACGGCTTCGGCATCATCGCCACGGTATTCGGCCTCGGCGCCGACATGGGCTTTGGCGTATTGCACCTCAACTCGGGACTGGACTACCTGTTCGGCATCGCTCACACCCAGTGGGTTCAGGTCGGCCTGATCACGCTGATGATGGGCGCGGCGATCCTGGTGGCCGTGTCCGGCGTCGATAAAGGCGTGCGAGTGATGTCGGACATCAACATGTTGCTGGCCTGTGCGCTGCTGCTGTTCGTGTTGTTTGCCGGGCCCACCCAGCACTTGCTCAACACGCTGATCCAGAACATCGGCGACTACCTCGGCGCCTTGCCGATGAAGAGTTTCGACCTCTATGCCTACGACAAACCCAGTGACTGGCTGGGCGGCTGGACGGTGTTCTACTGGGCCTGGTGGATTGCATGGTCGCCGTTCGTGGGCCTGTTTATCGCGCGGATTTCCCGGGGCCGGACCATCCGTGAATTCGTCTTCGGCGTGCTGCTGATTCCGCTGGGTTTCACCCTGGCCTGGATGTCGATCTTCGGCAACAGCGCGATCGATCAGGTGCTCAATCACGGGATGAGCGCGTTGGGCATGTCGGCCGTCGACAATCCATCGATGACGCTCTACCTGCTGCTGGAAACCTATCCGTGGAGCAAAACCGTGATCGCGGTCACGGTGTTCATCAGCTTCGTGTTCTTCGTCACCTCGGCCGACTCCGGCACCGTGGTGCTGTCGACGCTGTCCGCCAAGGGCGGCAATCCAGATGAAGACGGGCCGAAATGGTTGCGGGTGTTCTGGGGCGCCATGACCGCACTGGTGACCAGTGCGCTGCTGTTCTCCGGCAGCATCGATGCCCTGAAGTCAGCGGTGGTGCTGACCTCGTTGCCGTTCTCGTTGATTCTGCTGTTGATGATGTGGGGGCTGCACAAGGCGTTCTATCTGGAATCGCAGAAGCAGATCGCGCAGTTGCATTCCCTGGCACCGGTCTCTGGCTCGCGCCGTGGCGGGTGGCGTCAGCGCTTGAGTCAGGCGGTGCATTTCCCGTCGCGGGATGAGGTTTACCGTTTCCTCGAGACGACGGTGCGTCCGGCGATTGAAGAAGTGACTGCGGTGTTCGTCGAGAAGGGGTTGCACGTCGTCGCCCAGCCCGATCCGGCCAACGACAGCGTCAGCCTGGAAATCGGTCATGGCGAGCAGCATCCGTTTATCTATCAGGTGCAGATGCGTGGCTATTTCACGCCGTCTTTCGCCCGTGGCGGCATGGGCTCCAAGGAGCTCAACAACCGTCGTTACTACCGGGCCGAAGTGCATTTGAGCGAAGGCAGTCAGGACTACGATCTGGTGGGTTACACCAAGGAGCAGGTCATCAACGACATCCTCGACCAGTACGAGCGGCACATGCAGTTCTTGCATTTGGTGCGTTGATTCCCCGGGCGGCGGGGCTGGATTGTTCAGGTGTCAGTGCTCAACACCATGAACAACACCAGCGCCGCCACTGGCACGCCAAACACAATGCTGCCGACCACCAGTTCCGTGGTGACGGATTGGCCGGCGGTGACCACGCCGATGGCGCCGTTGATCATCGTCAGCGCCAGCCATAGCACGATGAAGCTGTAGGTCAGCGTCTGGCGGCTGAAGCCGATTTGTTCGCCGATGAACAGCATCAGCGCCAGCAGGACCAGGCCGAAGAAGATGATGATGGTGGTGTGCATGGTGTGTTTCCTCCCTTCAGATGGGTGCTGCCTTTGAGGCCGCTTTCGCGAGCAGGCTCGCTCCCACGACGATCACCGCGATCCCTGTGGGGGCGAGCCTGCTCGCGATTGGGGTCACTGCGGTGCCAGCAAGCGCACGTCATCAATACCGCCTCCCCAACCAGCGTCTGTCCTAGAGCATAGGCGTCGCAAGGCGCGGCGTTTGCGCTCTCACCGGTCGTGAAACGTTTCAGCTATTTCTCGAGTCCGAGGTTTATCGGCGTTTGTCTGGGCGTATGCTGGCCAACTTGCGATGCAGTCGATACCAACTTCAAGACACACAAGAGAGGATTCGATGACCTACACCGCTGCCGAAAACCGCTACGACTCCATTCCTTACCGCCGCGTGGGACGCAGCGGACTGGTGCTGCCTGCACTGTCCCTGGGCCTGTGGCACAACTTCGGCGACAGCACGCCGATCGACACCCAGCGCGCCTTGTTGCGCACGGCTTTCGACCTGGGCATCAACCACTTCGACCTGGCCAACAACTACGGCCCGCCGTACGGCAGCGCCGAGATCAATTTCGGTCGTTTGCTGCGTGAAGACTTCAAGCAGTACCGTGACGAATTGATCATCTCGAGCAAGGCCGGTTGGGACATGTGGGCCGGCCCTTATGGCCAGGGCGGCGGTTCGCGCAAGTACGTGCTGGCCAGCCTGGACCAGAGCCTGCAGCGCCTGGGCCTGGACTACGTGGATATTTTCTATTCCCACCGCTTCGACCCGGATACCCCGCTGGAAGAAACCGCCAGCGCACTGGCCACCGCGGTGCAGCAGGGCAAGGCGCTGTACATTGGCATCTCGTCGTATTCCGGGGCGAAAACCCGTGAAATGGCGGCGCTGCTCAAAGAGTGGAAAGTACCGTTGCTGATTCACCAGCCTGCTTACAACCTGCTCAACCGTTGGGTAGAAAAGGACCTGTTGGACACCACCGATGAACTCGGGACGGGCGTCATCGCCTTCACGCCGCTGGCGCAGGGATTGCTGACCGACAAATACCTCAATGGCGTACCCGCCGATGCGCGGGTCAACCGACCGGGCGGTGGTTCGTTGCAGGCGTCGCACTTGTCCGAAGCCAATATCGCTCACGTGCGTGCATTGAATGAAATCGCCCAGCGTCGTGGCCAGAGTCTGGCGCAGTTGGCGTTGGCCTGGACGTTACGCGACCCACGAGTGACCTCGGCACTGATCGGCGCGAGCCGGCCGGAGCAGATTATCGAGAATGTCGGGGCGTTGCAGAATCTGAGCTTCAGCGCGCAGGAGTTGGCGGAGATTGACCGGTTTGCCCAAGAGGGCGGGGTTAATCTTTGGGAGAAGCCTTCGACGGCTGAGTAAGTGTTCGGCGCTGGATATTCCGGCGTCTGTTCCGGCCTCTTCGCGGGCTTGCCCGCTCCCACAGGTTTTTGGTTTGGCCAAAGATTTATGGTCAACCGATAGACCTGTGGGAGCGGGGCTTGCCCGCGATGGGGCCATCAAATTCAGTAAAGAGACTGGGTCTTCACCTGAAAAACGGCACATCCCCCAACACCGTCGCCCGCTGCATTACCCGCCGCGCCGGCCGGTAATCATCGACCGCATAGTGCTGTGTCACGCGGTTATCCCAGAACGCCACGTCATCCTTCTGCCAGCGCCAGCGAATGGTGAATTCCGGCCGGGTCGAATGGGCGAACAACAATTTCAGGATCGTCTCGCTTTCGGTGTCCGACAGTTCGTTGATCTTCGACGTGAAACCTTCATTGACGAACAACGACCGTCGCCCGCTCACCGGGTGCGTACGAATCACCGGGTGTGACAGCGGCGGATTCTTCCTGCGGGTTTCTTCCCATTGGGCCAGCGCTTCGGGCGTGTTGCCATAACGTTCCAGCGGGAACGAGCGGGTGAAGTCGTGGGTGGCGGTCAGTCCTTCGAGCAAGCTTTTCAGCGGCGCCGACAGTGCTTCATAGGCCGCAATGCCGCTGGCCCACAGCGTGTCGCCACCAAACTCCGGCAGCAGCTTGGCACTGAGCACGGCGCCCATGGCCGGGGTCGGCAAGAAGGTCACGTCGGTGTGCCAGATCGCGTTGTCGCGCACGTCGGTGACGGCGGTGTCGAGGATCAGCACTTCGGGCTGCTCCGGTACATTCGGGTAGATCGGGTGGATGTGCAGGTCGCCGAAATAGGCAGCGAAACGCGCCTGCTGCGGCGGTTCGATCGGCTGGTCACGGAAAAACAGCACCTGATGTTTGAGCAGCGCCTGCTCGATCGCGTCGCGCTGCTCAAGGTTCAGCGGCTGGCTGATGTCGACGCCGCTGATTTGCGCGCCGAGGGCCGAGCTGAGGGGGACAATCGTCAAGTTACTCATGGTCTTCTCTTCAATCCGGGGCGCCAGCTGTGGGGTTTGGTTAGTGAGCCTGGCCATGCCAAGGCACCAGTTTGCGTTGCAGGGCGCGCAGGCCCATTTCCATGGCGAAGGCGATCAGGGCGATGACCAGAATCCCCAGAACCACCACATCGGTGACCAGGAACTGCGCGGCCGACTGCACCATGAAGCCCAGGCCACTGGTGGCAGCGATCAGCTCGGCGGCGACCAGGGTCGACCAACCCACACCCAGACCAATGCGCACACCGGTCAAGATGTCCGGCAAGGCGCTCGGCAGAATCACATGGCGAATCAACTGCGCCCGGGTCGCGCCCAACGACTGCGCGGCGCGCAACTTGGCCGGGTCGACGGTGCGCACGCCGGTCGCGGTAGCGATGGCAATCGGGGCGAAGATCGCCAGGTAGATCAGCAACACTTTCGACAGCTCACCGATGCCGCACCAGATCACGATCAGCGGCAGGTAGGCCAGTGGCGGGATAGGGCGGTAGAACTCGATCAGCGGATCGAGAATGCCGCGGGCGATGCGGTTGTGGCCGATGGCAATGCCAACCGGTACAGCGGTCAGCACCGCGAAACCGAGGCCCAGGCCGATTCGGCTGAGGCTCGCGCCCAAGTGCTGCCACAACGTCGAATCCATATAGCCGGTGGTCACCAACAGCCAGCCTTTGTCCAGCACGGCGGACGGTGGCGGCAGGAACAGCGGTTCGATCATTCCCGTGGCGGTAACGGCCCACCAAATGGCAATCAGCACGACCAGCGTCAGCACGCTGATCCAGCGCGTACTCAGGCTGCGGCGCAGCGCAATCACCGTCGAACCCGGTTTCACCGCCGCGGCGGGAATTTCATAACTGCTCATGCGCGCTCCTGCCGCGTGGCGGCGCTGCGTTGGGAGAACACCTTGGCGAGCACGTGTTCGCGGGTCTCGATAAAACGCCGGTCGGATTTGATCGATCGTGCGGACTCACCGGCGGCGTAGCGCTGGCCGAAATCCAGGCTCAGGCGCTCGACGATCTGTCCAGGATTGGGCGCCAGCAGAATCAGATCCGTGGCGAGGAACACCGCTTCTTCGATGTCATGGGTAATCAGAAAAACCGGTTTGGCGGTGCGCTGCCAGACCTGCAGCAGCAGCTCCTGCATCTGTTCCCGGGTGAAGGCATCGAGCGCGCCGAAGGGTTCGTCCATCAGCAGCACTCGAGGATCGGCAGCGAGCGCGCGGGCCAGGCCGACGCGTTGCTTCTGCCCACCGGACAGCTGCCAGATGCGCCGGTTTTCGAAGCCGGAAAGGTCCACCAGCGCGAGCATTTCCCGGGCGCGGATTTCGCGTTTTTCCCGGGAAACACCCGCCAGCTCCAGGCCGAAGCCGACGTTGGCCAGCACGTCCTGCCAGGGCAGCAGGGCGTCATCCTGAAACACTACGCCACGTTCGGCGCTCGGGCCTTTGACCGGTACGCCGTCAAGGGTGATGCGTCCGGCGCTGGGTTCCACGAAACCGGCAATCAGGTTCAACAGCGAAGTCTTGCCACTGCCGGACGGGCCGAGGGCGACCAGCAATTGCTGGGGCCCTAGGCTCAAGGATATATCCGCCAGCACAGGTTCAGGGCTACCTGGGTACTGTGCGCTGATGCGCTCCAGCTGAAGCAAAGCCATTGCGGTTAACTCCGATCAGTTGGTGATGTATTTGGCGCTGACGTAGGGGGCGTAGTCCGGCAGCACGGCTTCGACCTTGCCTTGTTCCTTGAGGAACGTGGCGGTGTCGGTGATGGCCTTGGTGGTCGCGCGCCGAGGCTGATCACCTGATCTGCCGCCAGCGGGTAGACGTTGCCTTGCAGCAGCAATGGGATGTCGCCGGCCTTGGCGCCGGACAGTTTCACCAGCTTGTCGACGTTGCTTTGATTGGCGAGCCAGGCTTTCGGATCCTTGCGGTATTCGGCGTAGGCATCGAGCGTCACTTTGGCGAACGCGGTGACGATTTCCGGGTGCTTCTCGGCGAAGTCCTTGCGCACGATCCAGGCATCGAAGGTCGGTGCGCCGAACTTGGCCAGTTCGCCAGAGGTGATCAGCACTTTGCCGTTTTCCTTGGCCACACCGAGCGCCGGGTCCCAAACGTAGGTGGCGTCGATGTCACCGCGTTTCCATGCAGCGATGATCGCGGGCGGCGCGAGATTGAGCACGGTGACTTTCGACGGGTCGATGTTCCAGTGCTTCAGCGCGGCGAGCAGGCTGTAGTGGCCGGTGGAAACGAAGGGCACGGCGATTTTCTTGCCGATCAGGTCCTGCGGGGTCTTGATCCCGGAACCGTCGCGGGCGACCAGGGCTTCGGCGGCGCCGATCTGGGTGGCGATGAGGAAGGTTTGCACCGGGACTTTGCGGGTGATTGCCGCCGTCAGGGGGCTGGAGCCGAGGTAGCCGATCTGTACGTCGCCGGAAGCGATGGCGGCGATGATGTCGGCACCGTTGTCGAATTTGCGCCAATCGATTTTGGCGTGGGTGGCTTTTTCGTAGGCGCCGTCGGCCTGGGCGACTTTGGCCGGGTCAACGGTGGTCTGGTAAGCGACAGTGACGTCGGCGGCCTGGGCAAAGAAGCTCACCGCAGCCAGGGACGCGGCCGCCAGGAGGCGAAGAGGGAAATTCAGTTTCATTGAGAAGCTCCTTGTCAGGCGACCGAGTGTCGGCGTGAAAGGAGACTAAATGATCTAAGAATTCAAAAATAAATAACTTTTTCGAATTAGCTTATGAGCGGAAAATTCTAAGGGAGAGGCGCCGCGGCGTTCGATGCAGGAGCGAGCTTGGTCGCAAAAAACCTGAGAACGCCGTGAGGTGTCAGGTTCACAGCGTTATCGTTGACGAGCATCGCTGGCAAGCCAGCTCCTACAGGGGTTTGTGTGGGGCCGCGATCGTTGCGGGATCCCGGATCTGTAGGAGCCGGCTTGCTGGCGAAGAGGTCCGCAGGAGCTTCAGAGGTCAGTTGCTGATGGCTAAAATGCTTGCCTGATACGACCCGACAAACACATCGAAATCGCCGACTTCGTTCTGCTCCAGCTCCACCTGCTGCGCCAGCGACGAACGCGCCCGCTCTTCAAACTTCGCTTGCTCCTCGGTGCTCAACGGCTCGCTGCGGAAATACTCCGCATGCACCTGGCTCTGACGCAGGGAGAACTGAGCAAAACTTTCCTTGTGCTCAGCCATTGCCGCCAGCACCTGGGCCGATGGCGTCAGGGACGGATCCTTGACCTTGGCCAGTTGCGCATCCAAGGCCTTGCTGTGGGCCTCGCCGCCGTGGCTCTGATCCAGCAGCGCCGCCAGTGGCGCAATCTTCTCCAGCAACTCGCTGGCCCACTCTTTCATATCCACCGGCTGACCATCGCGTTGCAGTTGCAGGCCCGGACGGCGACCCTCCTTGACCACGCTGAGGAAGTTCGAGGTCGCGTTACCGCATGAGGTGTTGGTCAGCAGCGGGCTGTCGTTCAGCGCGCAGTACAGCAGGAATGCGTCGAGGAACCGCGACTCCGGCAGGTCGATGCCCATCGGCAGGAACGGGTTGATGTCCAGGCAGCGCACCTCGACGTACTGAATGCCACGGGCCACCAGCGCCTGGATCGGCCGTTCGCCGGTGTAGGTCACGCGTTTGGGGCGGATGTTGGAGTAGTACTCGTTTTCGATCTGCAGGATATTGGTGTTGAGCTGGACCCACTCACCATCCTTGTGCGTGCCGATCTCGACATAGGGTGCATAGGGCGTGGCCACCGCTTTGCGCAGGCTGTCGGTGTAGCTGGCCAGATCGTTGTAGCAGGGCGTCAGGCCGGCCTGGGCATTGCTCTGGTAGCCCAGGTCGCTCATGCGCAAGCTGGTGGCGTACGGCAGGTACAGGGTATCCGGGTCCAGTTGTTCCAACTGGTGCGAACGGCCGCGCAGGAAGCCGGCGTCCAGTGCTGGCGAAGCGCCGAACAGGTACATCAGCAACCAGCTGTAGCGACGGAAGTTACGAATCAGCGCGATATAGGCCGACGACTGATAGTCGCGGTCGGTGCCGACAAAACCTTCAGACGCCTTGAGCAGCGGCCAGAGCTTCTCCGGCAGGGAAAAGTTGTAATGGATCCCGGCGATGCACTGCATGGTCTTGCCGTAACGCAGGGCCAGGCCCTTGCGATAGACGTACTTGAGCTGACCGATGTTGGAGGTGCCGTAATAGGCGATCGGAATGTCTTCCTCGGCCGGCAACGGGCACGGCATCGATGGACTCCACAGGTACTCGTTGCCGAGCTTGCTGTAGGCAAAACGGTGAATGCTGTCCAGGCTCGCCAAGGTGTCCGCCGGATCGGGCAGGGCCGGGGTGATGAACTCCAGCAGCGACTCGGAATAGTCGGTGGTGATTTGTTCGTTGGTCAGCGCGGAACCCAATTCTTCCGGGTGCGGCGTTTGCGCCAGGCGACCTTCGCCGGTCACGCGCAGGCATTCACGTTCGATGCCGTGAAGACACTGCTCGAGCAGAGAGAGGTTAGCGCGCTCGCCGAGCAGAGCCAGGCGGCGGTTGAGAAGTTCGCTCAAGTTGGATTCCTTCACGCGTCAGTCGCCCCAATATGGGGGTGGGCAAGACGGTCTACAAGGGTGAAGTTGAAACTGGCGTTTTCGCCTGGTTTTTGAACAGCACGGAGCACATGCCAGTCAGTCAAGGAGCGATCACCGCAAACCCTGTGGGAGCGGGCTTGCTCGCGAAAGCGGTGTGTCAGGCGACTTGAATATTGACTGACACACCCTATTCGCGAGCAAGCCCGCTCCCACAGAAAATCGCGGCGCAGCTTTCATTGCGCCGAAATTAACTCAAAACGTGGGTAAGGAGCTATAGGACAGCGAACGTGCCCTGTGCTTTTGCGACAAGTTTGTCGCCTTGCATCACGTCAGCTTCGACCACCAACGTGCGGCGGCCCGGGTGAATGACCCGTGCCGTGCACATCACTTCACCGTCAGAAACGGCGCGAATGTAGTTGATCTTGCATTCGATGGTCACGCTCTGCTGGTCAAAGCCATGGCTGCTGGAACAGGCCAGCCCCATGGCAATGTCCACCAGGCTGAACAAGGCCCCGCCGTGCAGCTTGCCGCCGCGATTGCGCAGCGCTGGCGCAAGCGCCAGGGCGACTTGCGCCACCCCGGTTTCCAGGCTGTGCAAGCGACACCCCAGCAGCTTGAAAAACGCGCTTTCGGTCAGGCCGGCAGGCAGCTCCATCAGCGTTTCTTCAGCTGCTTGGCGTTGGCGAACAGCGAAGCCATGGCATTGTTGGCCGGCGCCGCTGCCGTGGTTTCCTTGCGCGGTGCGTTGTTCTGGGACTGGCGCGGAGCCGAACCAGGACGCGCGCCACGGGCACCGTCGATCTTCTCGCCCGGGGTGTCGCTCATGCGCATCGACAGGCCTACGCGTTTGCGCGGGATGTCCACTTCCATCACCTTCACCTTCACCACGTCACCGGCTTTCACCGCTTCGCGGGGGTCCTTGATGAACTTCTCCGAAAGCGCAGAGATATGCACCAAACCGTCCTGATGCACGCCGATGTCGACGAATGCGCCGAAGTTCGTCACGTTGGTCACCACGCCTTCGAGGATCATGCCCGGCTGCAGGTCCTTGAGGTCTTCGACGCCTTCCTGGAACTCGGCGGTCTTGAACCCTGGACGCGGGTCGCGACCCGGTTTTTCCAGCTCTTGCAGAATGTCGGTGACTGTTGGCAGACCGAACGTCTCGTCAGTGTACTTCTTCGGGTCAAGACGCTTGAGGAACGTGGCGTCGCCGATCAGCGAACGGATGTCGCGGTCGGTCTCGGCGGCGATGCGCTGAACCAGCGGATAGGCTTCCGGGTGAACCGCAGACGAATCCAGCGGGTTGTCGCCGTTCATTACACGCAGGAAGCCGGCGGCCTGTTCGAAGGTTTTTTCGCCCAGGCGCGCGACTTTCTTCAACGCCGCACGGGTCTTGAATGCGCCATGCTCGTCGCGATGGCTGACGATGTTCTGCGCCAACGTCGCGTTGAGGCCGGAGATACGGGCCAGCAGCGCCACGGAAGCAGTGTTGACGTCGACGCCCACGGCGTTCACGCAGTCCTCGACCACAGCATCCAGGCCGCGCGCCAGTTTCAGCTGCGAGACATCGTGCTGGTACTGGCCGACGCCGATGGACTTCGGATCGATTTTCACCAGTTCGGCCAGCGGATCCTGGAGACGACGGGCGATCGACACCGCACCACGGATCGACACGTCGAGGTCCGGGAATTCCTTGGAAGCCAGTTCCGACGCCGAGTAAACCGATGCACCGGCCTCGGACACCATGACCTTGGTCATCTTCATCGCTGGGTATTTTTTGATCAGTTCAGCCGCCAGCTTGTCGGTTTCGCGGCTGGCGGTGCCGTTGCCGATGGCGATCAGGTCCACCGCATGCTTGGCGCACAGGGCGGCAAGAATCGCGAGGGTCTGGTCCCACTTGTTGTGCGGCACATGCGGGTACACCGTGGCGTGATCCAGCAGCTTGCCGGTGGCATCGACCACGGCGACCTTGCAACCGGTGCGCAGGCCCGGGTCGAGGCCCAGGGTGGCGCGAGGGCCGGCCGGGGCCGACAGCAGCAAATCGTGCAGGTTGTGGGCGAACACGTTGATCGCTTCGGTTTCCGCGCCATCGCGCAGCTCACCCAGCAGGTCGGTTTCCAGGTGCGTATAGAGCTTGACCTTCCAGGTCCAGCGCACCACTTCACCCAGCCATTTGTCGGCGGCGCGGTTCTGGTTCTGGATGCCGAATTGCTGGCCGATCATGCCTTCGCACGGGTGCATGGTCCCTGGCAGCTCGTCGCCGACTTTCAGCGCAGAGCTGAGGATGCCTTCGTTGCGGCCACGGAAAATCGCCAGGGCGCGGTGCGATGGCATGCTTTTCAGCGGTTCGTCGTGTTCGAAGTAGTCGCGGAACTTGGCGCCTGCCTCTTCCTTGCCGGCGATCACGCGGGCACTGAGGGTGGCTTCCTGCTTGAGGTAGCTGCGCAGCTTGTCCAGGAGGCCGGCGTCTTCGGCGAACCGCTCCATCAGGATGTACTTGGCGCCCTCAAGGGCTGCCTTCACATCTGCGACGCCTTTTTCGGCGTCGATGAAGCGCGCTGCTTCGGTTTCAGGGCTCAGGGTCGGGTCGTTGAACAAGCCGTCTGCCAGCTCGCCGAGGCCGGCTTCCAGGGCGATCTGGCCCTTGGTGCGGCGTTTTTGCTTGTACGGCAGGTACAAGTCTTCGAGGCGGGTCTTGGTGTCGGCGAGTTTGATGTCGCGTTCAAGCTGCGGGGTCAGCTTGCCTTGCTCCTGGATGCTGGAGAGGATGCTGATACGCCGTTCGTCGAGTTCTCGCAGGTAGCGCAGACGCTCTTCCAGATGACGCAGCTGGATGTCATCGAGGCTGCCGGTCACTTCTTTCCGGTAGCGGGCGATGAAGGGCACCGTGGAGCCTTCATCGAGTAGCGCGACGGCCGCTTCGACCTGTTGTGGGCGTACACCGAGTTCCTCGGCGATGCGGCTGTTGATGCTGTCCATAAAACCACCTGACAAATTGTGAAAGCAGGCTCGCAGGCACCGGGTAAAAGGCTCGGCGAGTCTGGTTGAGCGGCCTGGCCTGCGCCGCTACCTGGATCAACAGGCTTCCCGTTGACCCGTGAAATCGAACAATTACTGCCGGTGCCGTAAAAATAAAAAAGCAGCCACCGCAGTAATGATCAGACGTTGCCTGACACAAAAGGCCGCGCATTATAACCAGCGTTCGGTCATTCGGGGGCATCAGAGGCTGCAGGCACAATGCGCGGATTCCTGGCGGTGAAGGAAAAATCTGCTAACAATGCACACGGTGCGTATAACGGCAGCTACGCCATAATGCGCGCCGAGATCAAAGGAGCATCCAATGAGCAGCACTGCAAACATTGCTGAAGGCGAAAAAATTCTTATCGTTGACGACGATCCCGGGCTCAGCAGCCTGCTGGAACGCTTTTTCGTCAGCAAGGGCTACCGCGCCCGCGCTGTGCCGAACACCGAGCAAATGGACCGCCTGCTGGCGCGTGAAGTGTTCAACCTGGTCGTCCTCGACCTGATGCTGCCCGGTGAAGACGGCTTGACCGCTTGCCGCCGCCTGCGCGGTGCGAACAATCAGATTCCGATCATCATGCTCACCGCCAAGGGCGATGAACTGAGTCGCATCAAGGGCCTCGAGCTGGGCGCCGACGATTACCTGGCCAAGCCATTCAACCCGGACGAGCTGATGGCTCGGGTCAAAGCGGTCCTGCGCCGCCAGGCAGCACCGGTGCCTGGCGCGCCGGGCAGCGAAGACGAAAGCGTGACCTTCGGTGACTACGAGCTGTCCCTGGCTACCCGCGAGCTCAAGCGCGGCGACGAAGTGCACATGCTCACCACCGGTGAGTTCGCAGTGCTCAAGGCACTGGTGATGAACGCTCGTCAGCCACTGACCCGCGATAAACTGATGAACCTGGCCCGTGGTCGCGAGTGGGATGCGCTGGAGCGTTCCATCGACGTGCAGATTTCCCGTCTGCGCCGGATGATCGAACCTGATCCATCCAAGCCACGCTACATTCAGACGGTATGGGGCGTGGGTTACGTGTTCGTTCCGGATGGCGCCGCCACCAAGTGATCGGCAATTTGTAGGAGCGGGTCTTGCGGATGATTTGTCCGCAGACTCGCCAACCGCAATGTGCGAGCATCGCTCGCTCCTGCAAGCGTTAACGGTTATTCATGAAAACCCCGGTCTGGTTCCCCCAAAGTTTTTTCGCCCGCACCCTGTGGCTGGTGCTGATCGTCGTCCTGTTTTCCAAGGCGCTGACCCTGGTTTATCTGTTGATGAACGAGGACGTGCTGGTGGACCGCCAATACAGCCACGGCGTCGCCCTGACGCTTCGCGCCTACTGGGCGGCCGATGAAGAGAACCGTGAAAAGATTGCCGACAGCGTGCCGCTGATTCGTGTGGTGGGTGCCGGCGTGCCGGAAGGCGAGCAGCACTGGCCCTACAGCGAGATCTACCAACGGCAGATGCAGACCGAATTGGGTCCCGACACCGAAGTCCGATTACGCATGCATTCGCCACCGGCGCTATGGGTCCGGGCGCCAAGCCTGGGTGACGGCTGGTTGAAAGTGCCGCTGTATCCGCACCCTCTGCGCGGTCAGAAAATCTGGAACGTCCTCGGCTGGTTCCTGGCCATCGGCTTGCTGTCGACCGCTTCGGCGTGGATCTTCGTGAGTCAGCTCAATCAACCCTTGAAGCGTCTGGTGTTTGCCGCTAGGCAACTCGGCCAGGGTCGCAGCGTGCGCCTGCCGATCAGCGACACGCCCAGTGAAATGACCGAGGTTTACCGTGCCTTCAACCAGATGGCCGAAGACGTCGAACAGGCTGGCCGCGAGCGTGAACTGATGCTGGCCGGGGTGTCCCACGACCTGCGCACGCCGCTGACCCGTTTGCGGCTGTCCCTGGAGTTGATGGGCGACCACAGCGACCTGACGGACGACATGGTGCGCGATATCGAAGACATGGACGCGATTCTCGACCAGTTCCTGGCTTTCATCCGCGATGGCCGTGACGAGTCGGTGGAAGAGGTGGACTTGACTGACCTGGTGCGCGAAGTCGCCGCGCCGTACAACCAGAATGAAGAAAAAGTCCAACTGCGCCTGGAGCCGATTCAACCCTTTCCCCTGCGGCGGGTGTCGATGAAGCGGCTGCTGAATAACCTGATCGGCAACGCGCTGCATCACGCTGGCAGCGGGGTCGAAGTGGCGGCTTATGTGTCCGGGGATGTCAGCGCACCCTATGTGGTGCTGAGTGTCATGGACCGTGGCGCAGGGATTGATCCGTCGGAGCTGGAAGCGATCTTCAACCCGTTCACCCGTGGTGATCGTGCCCGGGGCGGGAAGGGGACCGGGCTGGGATTAGCCATCGTGAAGCGGATTGCTTCGATGCATGGCGGCAATGTCGAACTGCGCAACCGGTCCGGTGGCGGGCTGGAAGCGCGGGTGCGGTTGCCGTTGGGGTTGATGTTGCCCCGGGATGCGGTTTAAGCGCTGGCATCTCTGTCGTTCCGACGAAGGCGGCCTTACAGCCGCCATATATTTCGGCGATTAACCTTTACCTTTGGTGCGTGTCATATTCGGCCCACCATTCTTCTCCAGATGCTCGATGATGATCCCCGCGACATTCTTGCTGGTGGTGGTTTCAATCCCCTCCAGCCCCGGCGACGAGTTCACTTCCATCACCAGCGGACCATGATTGGAACGCAGGATATCCACCCCGGCCACGGCCAACCCCATCACCTTGGCCGCACGCAAGGCCGTCATGCGCTCTTCCGGCGTGATCTTGATCAGGCTGGCGCTGCCGCCCCGGTGCAGGTTGGAGCGGAATTCCCCGGGCTTGGCCTGGCGTTTCATCGCTGCAATCACCTTGTCGCCGACCACGAAGCAGCGAATGTCCGCACCGCCGGCTTCCTTGATGTATTCCTGAACCATGATGTTCTGCTTGAGGCCCATGAACGCCTCGATCACCGACTCGGCCGCAGTCGCGGTTTCACACAGCACCACGCCGATGCCCTGGGTGCCTTCCAGCACCTTGATCACCAGCGGCGCGCCGTTGACCATCGCGATCAAATCGGGAATGTCGTCGGGGGAGTGGGCAAAGCCGGTGACCGGCAAGCCGATCCCGCGGCGCGACAGCAATTGCAGCGAACGCAGTTTGTCCCGCGAGCGGGCGATGGCCACCGATTCGTTGAGCGGAAATACGCCCATCATTTCGAACTGGCGCAACACCGCGCAGCCATAAAACGTCACCGACGCACCGATCCGTGGAATCACCGCGTCGAAACCTTCCAGCGGCTTGCCGCGGTAGTGGATCTGCGGCTTGTGGCTGGCAATGTTCATATAGGCGCGCAGGGTGTCGATCACCACCATTTCATGGCCACGCTCGGTCCCGGCTTCAACCAGACGACGAGTGGAATACAGACGCGGGTTTCGCGACAGCACAGCGATCTTCATGCAACACCTGTGGAGGAGGTAGATACCGGGAACACCGGCTTGTCTTGTACGTATTTGATGCCCGGATTGACCACCAGTTGGCCGTCGATCAGGGCTTTGGAACCGAGTAACAGGCGATACCGCATGGACTTTCGGCAGGCGAGGGTGAACTCGACCCGCCAGACCCGATCACCGAGGGCCAGGGTCGTGCTGACCACGTAACGCATCTGCGCGTGGCCGTTCGAGCTTTTAATGGTTTTGCGCGTCACCAGCGGAGCTTCGCAGCGCCGGTGACGCAGCTGCACCACCGTGCCCAGGTGCGCAGTAAAACGCACCCACTGTTCGCCCTCGCGCTCGAATGGCTCGATGTCGGTGGCATGCAGGCTGGAGGTGCTGGCACCGGTGTCGATTTTTGCCCGCAGGCCGGCGACTCCCAAATCCGGGAGCGCCACCCACTCGCGCAGACCGACAACGGTCAAATGGTCAAATGTCTTCAATAGGAAAAAACCGGCGATTAACGCGTCCAGGCGCCAGGTGTGACCTGGGCCAACGCTTTGAATGCAGGCCTGGCGAACCAGTAACCCTGCATCAGAAATATTCCACAGTCCGCCAGGAAATCCCGTTCTCCGGCACTTTCGATGCCTTCGGCGATGACTGTAACGTCCAACTCCGCACAGATTGTGACAATCCCTCGAACGATAGCCTGACGAACACGATCGCGATCGACATCGCGGATCAGTGCCATGTCGAGTTTGATCAGGTCCGGTTGGAAATCAGCCAGCAGATTGAGCCCCGAGTAACCGGCACCGAAATCGTCGATGGCGGTCTTGAAGCCGAATTCGCGGTATTCACGCAGAATATTAGTCAAATGGCGATAGTTATCTACGTGCTGGCTTTCCAAGGTTTCGAAAATCAGCCGGTCGATGGGGAAATCGTGTTTTTTTGCCGCCTCCAGGGTGCTGCGAATACACAGCTCCGGACGGTAAACGGCGTTAGGCATAAAGTTGATCGACAAGTGTGTCTGCATATTTAAATTTGCCGCGCCCTCAATGGCTCGTCTCCGGCAAAGCTGGTCGAAGCGGTAACGGTTGTCGTCTGTGACCCGGTCGAGCACCGACAGCGCGCCCTCTCCTGCGACGCCTCGTACCAATGCTTCATGGGCGAAAATGGACTGGTCGCGCAAATCGACGATCGGTTGATAGGCGAAGGCAAAGTCGAAGCCCAGTGGCTCGCTCTGTTGGCAGCCCTGACAACCGACCTTGGGCGAGGTCAACGACGACGGAAATATAGTCACTCGATCACTCCATGCCGGTGAGCCGGCCTTGATCACATTCTATCTGGCGGGCCGGGTTCTTGCGCCCGACAGAAACGGTAGTACAGTTCCGACTATGGGCTGAAAGAGGAATTCAAGTGACACAAAAACAGGAAGAGGACGACAAGGTCCGTCTCGATAAGTGGTTGTGGGCTGCGCGTTTTTATAAAACACGTGCCTTGGCCAAGGCGGCGATAGAAGGTGGCAAGGTGCATTGCCGGGGCGAACGCTGCAAACCGGGCAAGGAACCGAGGATCGGCGACGAGTTTCAGATTCGCCAAGGCTTCGAGGAACGCACGGTGGTGGTCCAGGCGTTATCCATTGTGCGCCGTGGCGCGCCGCAGGCTCAGGCGCTCTATGCCGAAACCGAAGCCAGCGTCGCCAAACGCGAAGCGGCGGCGGCCATGCGCAAGGCCGGTTCGCTGGGCGTGAGTACCGATGGCAAGCCCAGCAAGAAACAGCGACGGGATTTGTTCAAGTTTCGCGGCAGTAGCAACGACGAGTAATCCCGTTGATCCTGTGTCGTTCGGGCGAAATCCCACGAAGCCCGACCGGCGCAGGTTTCACCTTGCCTGGAACAAACCCGGGATTGTTCATAAAATGCCTGCCTTGGCTGCACGTTACGCACCCCATGGGTGCAGCAGACGCAATGTACAAACGCTTGTATCCCTATTGCCATTACTTCAGATACCCAGACCTATGACCGACCTGACGGATACCGACTACACCCAACGCTTCATCTTCGATGACAGCGACACCCGCGGCGAGCTGGTTACGTTGGAGCGAAGCTATGCCGAAGTCCTGGCCAAACATCCCTATCCGGAGCCGGTCGCACAACTGCTCGGCGAACTGATGGCGGCGGCGTCGTTGCTGGTCGGCACCTTGAAGTTCGATGGATTGCTGATTCTTCAGGCCCGCTCCGATGGTCCGGTGCCGCTGCTGATGATCGAATGTTCCAGCGAACGTGAGATCCGCGGGCTGGCCCGTTATGAGGCCGACAGGATCGCACCCGATGCGACCCTCGCCGACCTGATGCCCAACGGCGTATTGGCACTGACCGTCGATCCGACCCAGGGTCAGCGCTACCAAGGCATTGTCGATCTCGACGGTGAAACCCTGTCGGATTGTTTCACCAACTATTTCGTCATGTCGCAGCAGGTGAATACGCGCTTCTGGCTGTACGCCGATGGCCGTCGTGCCCGCGGCCTGCTGCTGCAGCAATTACCCGCCGACCGTCTGAAAGATGAAGAAGAACGCGCCGCCAGCTGGCAGCACATCACCGCGCTGGCCAGCACCCTGACCGCCGATGAATTGCTTGGTCTAGACAACGAAACCGTACTTCATCGCCTCTACCATGAAGAGCAAGTCCGTCTGTTCGATGTGCAAAAACTGCGCTTCCGTTGCAGCTGCTCGCGCGAACGATCTGCCAATGCCTTGGTCAGTTTGGGACTTGAAGATGCGCAGGCACTGGTCATCGAGCACGGTGGCAACATCGAGATCGACTGCCAGTTCTGCAACGAGCGCTACCTGTTCGACGCCGCCGATATCGTTCAATTGTTCGCCGGTGCGGGCGTCGAGACGCCGTCAGATACCCGTCACTAAAACGGTTCAGCGCAGGTAAATTCACTGGTTAGTGCCGGATTAACGCCGTAACGACGGGAGGGCCCTACTATTTTTGGGCTTTTCTGGCATAATCCGGCCCACTTTTTTCGCGGTAGTAGTGCACGACTTTCTACTACAAAACGTTTGGAGCACACTCGGCCAATGGCCGACGGGGAACCTTATGACGCAAGCCAATAACGCCGTGTACACCGATCTGAGTGTTGATGATCTGGTTAAAGAAGCCCTCAATCGCGGTGAAGGCGAGCTTGCCGATACTGGCGCGCTGGTTGTTCGCACCGGTCACCGTACCGGCCGCTCGCCAGTCGATCGTTTCATCGTTGAAGAACCGACCACCCAGGACGCCATTGCCTGGGGGCCGATCAACCGCAAGTTCCCGGCCGACAAGTTCGATGCCCTGTGGGCTCGCGTCGAGGCGTTCAACAACGCTCAAGAGCATTTCGTTTCCCATGTGCATGTAGGTGCTTCGGAAGATCACTACCTGGCCGTGAAGATGACCACCCAGACTGCCTGGCAGAACCTGTTCGGTCGTTGCCTGTTCATCAACCCGGAAAAGTACAACCCGGCTGGCCGTGATGAGTGGCAAGTGCTCAACGTTGCCAACTTCGAGTGCGTTCCAGAACGTGACGGCACCAACTCCGACGGTTGCGTGATCCTCAACTTCGCACAGAAGAAAGTGCTGATCGCCGGCATGCGTTACGCCGGTGAAATGAAGAAAGCCATGTTCTCGGTGCAGAACTTCCTGCTGCCGGCCGCCGACGTGCTGCCGATGCACTGCGCCGCCAACATCGGCGAAGCGGGCGATGTGACCCTGTTCTTCGGTCTGTCCGGCACCGGCAAGACCACTTTGTCCGCCGATGAAAGCCGTTACCTGATCGGTGACGACGAGCACGGCTGGGGTGAAGGCGTTGTCTTCAACATCGAAGGCGGCTGCTACGCCAAGTGCATCGACCTGTCCGAGAAGAACGAGCCGGTCATCTGGAAAGCCATCAAGCACGGCGCAGTCCTGGAAAACGTCGTGATCGATGACGCCAAGCACGCCGATTACGCTGATGTCAGCCTGACCCAGAACAGCCGCGCCGCCTACCCGCTGGAGCACGTTGCCAAGCGTTCCGAGAAAAACCTCGGTGGCGAGCCAAACGCTGTGATCTTCCTGACCTGCGACCTGACCGGCGTCCTGCCGCCAGTGTCGATCCTCAGCGAAGAACAAGCGGCCTACCACTTCCTGTCCGGCTACACCGCGCTGGTGGGCTCGACCGAAATGGGTTCCGGCAGCGGCATCAAGTCGACCTTCTCCACCTGCTTCGGCGCACCGTTCTTCCCGCGTCCGGCCGGCGAATACGCCGAGCTGCTGATCAAGCGCATCCGCGGCTTCGGCTCCAAGGTCTACCTGGTCAACACCGGCTGGACTGGCGGCGGCTACGGCGTCGGCAAACGCTTCAACATCCCGACCACTCGCGGCGTGATCGCAGCGATCCAGAGCGGCGCGTTGATCGGTGCTGAAACCGAACACCTCGACACCATCAACCTCGACGTGCCACTGGCCGTACCGGGCGTTGAGACTGGC
This sequence comes from Pseudomonas sp. VI4.1, assembly GCF_002029345.1. Taxonomy (NCBI): domain Bacteria; kingdom Pseudomonadati; phylum Pseudomonadota; class Gammaproteobacteria; order Pseudomonadales; family Pseudomonadaceae; genus Pseudomonas; species Pseudomonas sp. VI4.1. The sequence continues at coordinate 55,056 of NZ_MULM01000181.1, read as the reverse complement.
CTGTTGAACCCACGTAACACCTGGGCTGACAAGGCTGCTTACGATGAGTCCGCTAAAGCACTGGCCGGGTTGTTTGTTGAGAACTTCAAGAAGTTCGACGTGAGCGACGCGATCAAGGCGGCTGGGCCGAAGTTGTAAGGGTTGGTTTGATGTAAGGAAAAGCCGCCTTTAGGGGCGGCTTTTTTGTGGGCGCTAGAGGGGCATACACGAGATTTGTGTCATTGATTACCCGTACCAGGTTTTGTGTTTTTCTTGGTTAGCAAATTGGATAAAGAGTGAGTGTTCCAAGGGAAATCAGCAGCAAGGTCCGATTTGGAGGTGGGGCTTTCAAATGCTCCCGTTTCCCTGGCGCGAACAGGTGACGATACCTTCACTGGAGTAACGCTGCGTGCTCGTTGGCGATTACTGGCTGCTCTTGAGGTTAATTGAGCGTCTTGCAGTTGGCGCCCCAACTCATCCACCGCGGCGAGCTTGCTCAAGTCTTTCTCCAAGCCCAGCACCAGCATCACTGACACATAAGCCCCCACTGTTACACCCGACCCGCCTGACTCTAGAGAGCGCAGTGTTGTAAGTGACATCCCAGCTCTTTCTGCAACCTGCTTGGCTGTCAGTTTGCGACGCAGCCGTGCGAGTTTGAGTCGCTCGCCAAACTCAGAGAGCAGCTTGGTTGCTGCTGGCAGTAGCGGCGCTGTTTTCTTCGCCATGTACCATTATTCCTTCATTTTTTAGCCTGAACAGCCAGAATAATGGCACTTATGTGTTCGATTAGGCGATTTCCAAGGTCTGTGTATCCCACCGTTGCGCCTTGATCGCTTTGTAGAGCATGCCGATGGTCAGTGGGATTTTGTCGCCACGACCCTTGGCCCTTCGCTTTAGGAACACATCAAATCCCTCTGGCTGGAAGTAGCGATAAGCGTCGTAGTCGATGAAGTCGATTGCGAATTGTTCTTCCAATGCTTCCATAAGGTGTCGTGCCTCAGCGCCGTCGCATCCCAAATCGAAGTTGATCGAGGTGATGAGGCTGATGGTTTTGCGTTCAGGCAGGCCGAGTTCTTCGTGCAGCAGCTGCATTAGCAGATGCATGGCGTGGTCGTCGGGGAAGTTGGGGGCGAGGTTCATTGCGGGTGCGTCCGATTGATCTTGAGCGGATCTTAATGGTCGTCAGGCTCGGAGGGAACGACAGGAGCAAATTGCGGCGATTTGTCTTGTCGGTATTTGGCGAGTGCTTCTTCTCTCGTAGGTAGCTGTTTGGCGAGGTCCGTTGGTGACGTGTCGAATCCTTCGAGGTGCAGGCTCGCCAGGTAGTTTGAGCGGCGGACTTTTTCGTAATGTGCTTGTTTTTGTTTGAAGGTTAATTCACTCATTATGATCGTCGGCGCATCAACATGAGATTCCCGGGAAGGCTGACGCTCGCCCCGTAGGATCTCGTTAGTCTGTTGCACGCTTTCCATCAGCTCATCAAAAAACTTGCTCACGGCTATCTCCAGGGTTTGATGGTAGCTTTCAACGCGTTTTGATCGTTCTCACGCAGAGCGTGAGAACGACTTGTTCGCTCAATTTCAGGCTGGAGCTTTCCAGTTCAGCATGCGTTGCTGGGCGACTTTTAGCAGGTCGCAGCCGTCCTGGGTCAGAAGGTAGAGCGCGTGGGTGATGTGGGGGATGTCTTTGAGGTCGCCTTGCTCGAAGCCTTGGCAGTGCAGGGTTCGGAGCAGCTCGCTGGAGGCTCGGATGCGTTGGAGGGCGGCTTCGAGGATGTCTTGCGGGTTGGCCTCTGTGTCGATGATCAGGGGCGGGGAATCGGTGAGGTTGGTTTGGAGTGGGCGGTAGCGATCGTGGGTGAATGGATTCCATTTATTCATGAAGTGCAATCTCGAATGCGTCAAAAGGAGTCGCCGTCATCGTGACCAAACGATGGGAGGCGACTGTGTTCAGGTTGGTCAACCGGTGAGATCACACGCTTACCCGGTACGCCCGAAGACGTCCCAAACACAGCCGCCATAAAGCGTGCTGACGCAAAAAAGCGCCGGCAGCATACAACGGGTGCGTGCGTAGATCTAATTCAGGTGACCAAACCTGAGTCGCTGATTTGGCAGCGACAGTTCGGACTATAGATATGAGTTACCGGTTGGCGATAGTCGACAAGGCGTCTGTGGTTGTAGGACCGGGATGAAGCTTGGATAGGGCATTGCCTACAGACTTATCCCTTCCGGGTTTGAGCGGTTTGGTTTTTATCTGGTGAACCGAGTTATCGTTTTTCGCGAGCAGGCTCGCTCCCACAGGGACATCGACTGGCGGTGGTTTTTGGTAATCGCTGTCGGGCAACCTCGAGCAGTTCGTGGCCGTCCTGGGTCAGCAGGTACAGCGCGCTGACGATGTTGGGAATGTCGCTCGCGTCGGCCTGTTTGAAACACAGGCAATACAATGTTTCGAGCAGGTCGCTGGCGGCGCAGATGCGTTGGCGGGCGGCATCGAGGATTTCGTGAGGGTCGGCTTCGGTATCGATGACCAACACGGGGGTGTCGCTGTAGCTTGTTCTGAGCGGGCGGTAGCGGTTTGTGAGTGGATCGGGGTTGTTCATCGAGGTCAATCCTGTGGGAAGTCGGGCAGTCTCGCCAGCAGGCCGACACACTGTTTCAGCCTCGCCGGAAACTATAGAAGCGGAACGCGCCATAGGACAAGATGGCCGCAATGGACAGGTTTTGTAGGGGGTTTCCTGCCCTTGGGATTCGACCTACAGGTTTGCGCGGTTTTTTACAGCAGACTCCCTGGAGGTAAAAAATCCTACGGGTTTGTCAGGCGGAGCGCGACACCCCTCGGTACGATGCGCGCCAGAATGTGTACGACTTTTCTAAAGTGTCTGGTCGTGACGGCTGGCCGGAGGCTGGCGCGAGGCCGCTTCAAGGTCCATCAAGCCTCTACCGTACGCTTCACTGTTGGCATAGATGCCAGTCCGGTTCGCCGTTGCCAGCAGGCGTTCGCGAACTTGCTGTGCGGTAAGCTCGGGATAGCGGCTGTGCAAGGCTGCCAGGGCACCGCTGACCAGCGCGGCAGCAGGTGAGGTGCCTGCGGTCTGTACGTATTCCCCGTCCTTGCCGGTGGTCAGCAGACCTTGCCCTGCGCCGGAATCGCCACCGGGTACGGCGATGCACCAGGCTGCCGCCACACCGCAGTAATTGGACTTGGCATTGATGTCGCTGCCGTCGCTTTTCAATGCCACCACCGCGATCCAGCCCTTTTCCAGTTCGGGCAGGGCGAGTGGCAAGCCGGGTTCGGCCAGCGGTTCACGTTTCAGTTCGTTACCGGTCGGGAACACAAATACCGCGCCGTCCCGGACCAGTTTTCGCGCGATCACCAACGACTCCGGCATGACCTGGTTGTAGCGTGCCTCGTTGATCTCGGTCGCCGGGATGGCATTGGCCCACGAGTTGTTGAGAATGCGCGCGCCCTTGTCGAAACCGGCTTGCCAGGATTGTGCAATCTCACGGTCAAAGAAAAATGGCTCGTTGTCGTCGCCGAAACGAAAGGGGATCAGTTGTGCGTTGAACGCAACACCGTGCATGCCATGGTCATCCTTGTTGGCCGCGAGAATGCCGGCCATCTGGGTACCATGACCGATCCGATCGAGGGTGCCGACCCGGTTCTCGACATAATCGAAGCCCGGATCACGGATCCTTCCCTGAAACGCCGGCAGGTTGCTGTTCAGGCCTGAGTCGATCAGGGCTACGGCCACCCCTTGGCCGGTGCCGCCGCGGGCATAAAGGGTTGAAGCGTGAATGACTGCCAGGCCCTTCTGGGCGCGATACTCCGGTGTTTCGAACCGGGTCGGGTCGGTGACGGGTTGCACGGGGGGTGTGAGGCAGCCACTTAACAGCAATGGCAGTGCCAGCGCAGGGGCGAGTGAAAAAGCGGAGGGTTGAAGCATGGTCGTTCCTTGATGGGTATCCGCGCGCATCGGATGTCCTGCCGTGATGAAGTGTCGCGCAGAGTGGTTTATTCGAAGGCAAACCTTACCGGTGGAACTGGGCGCACGGGATGGGGGCAAAGTGCCCCGATTGTTTCGACCTATGGCGAAGGGTGACCCAATTGACGCTGTATCATCCCGTATCGTTTTTGCCCCAGACCTTTTCTCGACTCGCAGCGATCGCCAGCTAGGCTTTTGGCATCGCAGCAGTCAACGGAGTGACAGCTTATGCACAACACCCTGGAACAGGTTTTCGGTTATCCACAGTTTCGGCCCGGCCAGGAAGCGGCGGTCAGCGCGGTGTTGGCCGGGCGCTCGGCAGCGGCGATTTTTCCCACGGGCTCCGGCAAGTCTCTTTGCTACCAATTGCCAGCCTTGTTGCTGCCGCACCTGACGTTGGTGGTCTCGCCGTTGCTGGCGCTGATGCAGGATCAATTGGCCTTCCTGCAGCGCCACGGCATTGCGGCGGGCAGTATCGATTCGGCCCAGAGCCGCGAGGATGCCAACGATGTGATGGCCCGGGCGAAGTCCGGCGAGCTGAAGATTTTGATGATTTCCGTGGAGCGCCTGAAAAACGAACGTTTCCGCAATTTCCTGCAGCAGGTGCCGATCTCGCTGCTGGTGGTGGACGAGGCCCACTGTATTTCCGAGTGGGGCCACAACTTCCGCCCCGACTATCTCAAGCTCCCCGACTACCAGCGTCAGTTCAACATCCCTCAGGCACTGCTGCTGACCGCCACTGCGACGCCCAAGGTGATCGCCGATATGGAAGCCAAATTCGCCATCGCCCCGGACGATGTGGTGACCACCGGTTTCTATCGGCCCAACCTCAATCTGTTGGTGGAACCGGTGCGCGGGCAGGACAAGCGCCGGCGTCTCGTCGAGTGGATGAGCGAGCGTCCCGGCCAGCCGAGCATCGTCTATGTCACCCTGCAGAAAACCGCCGAGCACATCGCCGAACACTTGGACCGCAACGGCATTCAGGCCGAGGCCTACCACGCCGGCCTGCCACATGAGCAGCGGGAGGCGATCCAGAAACGATTCATGGGCGGACAGTCCAATTGCATCGTCGCCACCATCGCCTTCGGCATGGGCATCGACAAGAGTGACATCCGCAACGTGGTGCATTTCGACCTGCCCAAATCCATCGAAAACTACAGCCAGGAAATCGGCCGCGCCGGGCGTGACGGACAGCCATCCGACTGCCTGGTATTGGCCAACCGCGACAGCCTCAATGTGCTGGAAAATTTCGTCTACGGCGACACGCCGGAACTGGACGGCATCCGTTGCGTGCTGGATGAGTTGCAAGCCGCCACGCCCGAGGGGCAGTGGGAGTTTCTGCTGGGGCCGCTGGCGGATCAGAGCAACATTCGCCAATTGCCGCTCAAGACCTTGCTGGTGCAGTTGGAGTTGCGCGGGATCATCGCGCCGCGTTACGCCTATTACGCTGAATACCGCTTCAAGTATTTACAGGAGCCCGAGTTTTTGCTGGCGCGTTTCGAGGGTGAGCGCAGGGACTTCGTCGCGGCGATCATCCAGACCTCCACCCGTGCGCGGACCTGGGCCACGGTGAATTTCGATGCGCTGTACCAGCAGTATCAAGCCGAGCGCAATCGAGTGGTCAAGGCGCTGGATTATTTCCAGGAGAAGGGTTGGGTAGAGCTTGAAAGCAAGCAGATGACCGATGTCTATAGCCTGCTGCAAACGGATTTCGACAGCGAGGCCCTGAGTGCCGAGCTGCATGCGAGTTTTACCCAGCATGAACGCACGGAAATCGCGCGGATTCATGCCATGCTCGAGCTGTTCGCCACCGACCATTGCCTGGGTTATCGCCTGGCGGCGTACTTCGGTGACGAGCATGCGCCGCGCCAATGCGGGCATTGTTCGGTGTGTCACGGGCAAGTGGCGCGACTGCCGGCACCCCCCGAGCTGCCGGCGCTTGTGGATAAAAACTTCGAGGCGTTGTGCGCCAATTTTATCCACAGGCATGAGCAATACACCGCCAGCGCGCCATCGGCCGAGCGTGTGACGCGGTTTTTGTGCGGGATCAGCGTACCGCTGTTTACCAAGCTCAAGGCCAGGTCCATTTCGGGGTTTGCGGCGCTGGAGGACTATCCCTATGCCGAAGTGCGGGAATGGGCCGAGATGCACCTGTAGGAATTGGTCAATGTTCGAGTGCCCCCATCCCCTTAAACTCGCCATCCAACTTCAGGAACCGACACTGATGTCCACCCCGATGCCCCAACGCACCGACTATCTCCACTTCCAACCCATCACTACCCGCTGGCATGACAACGATGCCTATGGCCACATCAACAACGTCACCTACTACAGCTTTTTCGACACGGCGGTGAATACCTATCTGATCGAAGTCGGCGGCCTGGATATCCATGACGGTGAAGTCGTGGGTTTTGTCGTGAGTTCGGCTTGCGATTACTTTGCCTCCATCGCCTTCCCTGACCGGATCGAGATCGGTTTGCGCGTGGGCAAGCTGGGCAACAGTTCGGTTCAGTATGAGCTGGCGGTGTTCAAGGCCGGGGAGGCGGAGGCGTGTGCGGCGGGGCGTTTTGTTCATGTGTTCGTGGATCGGGCGTCAAATCTGCCGGTGGCGATTCCTCCCGCGTTGCGCGGGTCGCTGGAGCAGTTGGTGGTTTGAGGGGCAAAAAAAATCGCAGCCATCGGGCTGCGATTTTTTATCTGCCTGTCTGAAGCCATGCAGGCCTCAGTGACGGCGGTACTTCTTGTGATGATGCTTGCGATGGCCGTAGTGGTTACCACGATCATGGTTGTCGCCACGGTAGCGACGATCACCACGGCTGCGACGATCATCATCGTCGTCATCGCTCTTGTTGCCCATGTAGTTACCCAGCGCGCCACCGGCACCGCCACCTGCTGCGGAGCCGATCAGGCTGCCGGTGGTGCCGCCCATGCTGCGGCCGACCACGTTACCGCCTGCTGCGCCCAACGCACCGCCAATGGCGGCTTCGCCGCGGCTGCGTTTGTCTGCGCCAACTGCGCTACCACCCGCGCCGCCCAGGGCCGCGCCAATGGTGGAACCTGTACTGCCGCCTAACGACTGACCGACGACCGAGCCCAGAACCCCGCCCAATGCGCCGCCCACACCTGCTTCGGTGGTGCCGCCGGCAGAAGCGAAGCCACTGACCAGGCCAAGGGACAACAAGAGAATCGAGGAGAACTTCATAGAGAAACCTCAAGGGGATGACGACGCGATCCTGAGGCTGTGTCATGGTTGTTACAATCGAAATCCGACGAGTAACACGACTTCAACACATTTCTATAAGTTACTGTTTTATAGGGGGAACTTAACTGTTTTTCGCCGGTCTTAAGCTACTTCGGAATGGCCGTTTTTGTGAAAAAACGGCCTTTTTTGTGGGTGTTTGAAAAGTATTGATCCGAAAGATTCGTTGAATGTTCCATCGCCTTCGCGAGCAAGCCCGCTCCCACAGTTGACCGAGTTCTTCCAGAAGGAATGCGATCGAATGTGGGAGCGGGCTTGCTCGCGAAGGCGTCGGCTCAGGCTAAGCATCAAGCCGATTTGGCCATGATCAGCCCAGTCTCACTCGCCGCTTCCAACCGGATCGCCACAAACTTCGACGTCGGCGTATGGCTGCCATCCCCGACGCTTTCCAGCGGTACCAGCGGATTCACTTCCGGATAATAAGCCGCCGCTTGCCCGGCAGGGATATCAAACGCCAGCAGCGTAAAGCCTTTCACCCGACGCTCGCGGCCATCATCCCAGATCGAAACAATGTCCGCCTTCTGCCCCGGTTTGAACCCCAGGCGGATGATGTCGGCCTCGTTCACAAACAAGACGTCCCGTTGACCTTTGACTCCGCGATAACGGTCATTGAGGCCATAAATGGTGGTGTTGTACTGATCGTGGGAACGCATTGACTGCATGATCAGGTCCGGCAACACCCCAGTGGCTCGAGTGCGTTCGTGCACCAGATCCGTGGGCAGGACGTTCGGGCGGAAATTCGCCCGCCCGGATGGCGTATTCCAGCGACGGGCAGCGGCGCTGTTGCCCAGGTAGAAACCGCCCGGAGTGCGGATCTTCTCGTTGAAATCGCGAAAGCCTGGAATGGTGTCGGCGATCAGGTCGCGGATACGGCTGTAATCGGCCACCAGCCAATGCCAGTCCACCGGTTGGCTGCCCAGGGTCGCGGCGGCGATACCGGCGATGATCGCCGGCTCCGAGCGCATCTGGTTCGACAGCGGCTGCAGCTGACCGTTTGAGGAGTGGACCATGCTGAACGAGTCCTCCACGGTCACCGCTTGCGGGCCTTCGGTCTGGATGTCGATGTCGGTGCGGCCCAGGCACGGCAGGATCAGCGCGTCTTTACCATGGGCCAGATGGCTGCGATTGAGCTTGGTACTGATCTGCACGGTCAGGTCGCAATTGGCCAGGGCCTGGAAGGTGCGGGTGCTGTCGGGGGTGGCTTGGGCGAAGTTGCCGCCCAGGCCGATGAACACTTTCGCCCGGCCATCGGCCATGGCGTGGATCGCCTCGACCACGTTGTGGCCGTTTTCCCGCGGCACCTTGAACTCGAAGCGACGCTCCAGCGAGTCGAGGAACGCCACCGGCGGACATTCGTTGATGCCCATGGTCCGGTCGCCCTGCACGTTACTGTGGCCACGCACCGGGCACAGGCCGGCGCCCGGTCGGCCGACGTTGCCGCGCAGCAGCATCAGGTTGGCGATTTCCTGGATGGTCGCCACCGAATGGCGATGCTGGGTGATGCCCATGGCCCAGCACATGATCACGTTCTTGCCCTTGGCGTACATGCGAGCGACTTGCTCGATCTCCACCAGTGTCAGGCCGGACTGCTCGACGATTTGCGCCCAGGAGGTGTCGTCGATGACACCGAGGTATTCCAGCACGTTGACGCTGTGTTCATTGAGGAAGTCGTGGTCAAACACCGCGGGTGCGCCAGCCTTCTGCGCATCGCGCTCCCATTGCAGCAGGAATTTCGCCATGCCGCGCAGGATCGCCATGTCGCCGCCCAGCGCCGGGCGGAAGTAGGCGGTGTTGGTCGGCTTGTCGCCGTTGGTGAGCATTTCGATCGGGTGCTGCGGGTGCTGGAAGCGTTCCAGTCCCCGCTCTTTCAACGGGTTGATGCAGACCACTTGAGCGCCGCGATTCACGGCTTCGCGCAACGGTTCGAGCATCCGCGGATGGTTGGTGCCCGGGTTCTGGCCCCATACAAAAATCGCATCGGCATGTTCGAAGTCGTTGAAGGTCACGGTGCCTTTGCCGACCCCGACACTTTGCGCCAACGCCACACCGCTGGCCTCGTGGCACATGTTCGAGCAGTCGGGGAAATTATTGGTGCCGTAGGCGCGCACGAACAGCTGATACAAATACGCCGCTTCATTGCTGGCTCGGCCCGAGGTGTAGAACTCGGCCTGATCCGGGCTCGACAGCCCTTGCAAGTGTTTACCGATCAGCGCGAACGCCGCTTCCCAACTGATCGGCTTGTAGCGATCGGTTTCGGCGTCGTAGCTCATCGGCTCGGTCAGACGGCCCTGATATTCCAGCCAATAGTCGCTCTGTTCCAGCAACGAACTGACGCTGTGCTTCGCGAAGAACGCACCATCGACACGCCGTTTGGTCGCCTCCCAGTTGACCGCTTTGGCGCCGTTCTCGCAGAACATCACCAAGCCCTTTTCCGGTGAATCGCCCCACGCGCAACCGGGGCAGTCGAAGCCGCCGTTCTGGTTGGTCTTGAGCATGATGCGCAGGTTTTTCAGCGCGTTGTCGCTGGTCAACCAGGCCTGGGCCACGCTGATCAGTGCGCCCCAGCCACCGGCCGGGCCTTTGTAGGGCTTATAGCGGGGGACGGGTTTCTGATCGGCTTGACGATGTTGACTCACGCTTGATTCTCCAATGCCGGGCTGTAGACCCGCGGTGCATTTTTCTGGGGCAGATGGATGAGATTGAGGTTGTGGCGGCGGGCCCATTGCACGGCAAGGCCGGTGGGCGACGACAGGCTGACCAGGGTCTGGATGCCGGCGCGCAATACTTTCTGGATCAATTCGAGACTGCAACGGCTGGTGACAATAGCCAGGCCGCCTGCAGTCGGGATCTTCTGACGGATCAGCCCGCCGATCAGTTTGTCGAGGGCGTTGTGCCGGCCGATGTCTTCGCGGCCCAGCAGCAATTCACCCTTGGCGTCCATGAACACCGCCGCATGCACCGCGCCGCTGTACTGGCCGAGGGGCTGGAACGCGCCGATGCGCTGGCGCAGGCCGTCGAGCCATTCCACAGGCGGCAGGGGGGCGCCGGGCAAGACTCGCAGGTCGGGCAACGCCTGTTCGACCGCTTCGACACCACAGAGCCCGCAACCGCTGGTGCCCGCCAGTTGCCGACGTTGCTGCTTGAGGTTCCAGAAGGCGCGGTTGGCGATGGTCACTTGTGCGTATTGCGCTGAACCCGAGCCGCTGAGTTGCATATCGTAGATGTCGCAGACGTCTTCGATGATGCCGCTGCCGAGGCTGAAGCCAACGATAAAATCCTCGAGATCCGTCGGCGTCACCAGCATCACGGCCTGGCTGATGCCGTTGTAGGCAATCGCCAGCGCGACTTCCTCGGCCAGCGCGGCGCTGTCCGATTCGGCGTTTTGCGTTTCGGTTTGGCGAAGGTTGCTGTAACTGTAGGTCTGGCTGGCAGAGGGCGCGGGCGTTTCGAGGGCAGGCGCCGCGCAGACAGGACGCTTGGCGTTCATGGCATCACCGACGGTTTGATCAGCTTTAAGCCTATGCGCGTCAACGTGTCGCGTCTAATTGCTATTACTGATCTGCCGATAGATGCCGTCGATCAAGAGCTGGTCGGCGATTTCTGATAGATCGCGAAACACGCCTCGGCCAATGCCGAACGTGGTGCGCTGCGACGCATGATCAACCCCAATTTGCCGAGGGTCTGTGCGTTTTCAATCGGCTGCAGGCGCAAATGATCCGTGAGGTTTTCCAGACCGCCCTCCAACGGCATGACGGCGCAACACAGCCCCCCGTGCACGGCTTGTATCAGCTGATGGACGGCGTCGGTCTGTAACAAGGGCTGCGGGGTCAGGCCGCGGCTGTGAAAGTTGTGGTCGATGGACTGGCGAAAATGCATGCCGCTGGTGAGCATGCCCAGCGGCAATTCGATCAACGATTCCCAGCTCAACGCAGCTTCGCCGAAGGTGTAGAAGCGTTGATCGTAGAGCAGGCCCATGCGGGTTTCGCTGAACGCCAGGGAATCGAAGCGCTCACCGTCCAGGCGTTCCAGGTATGAGACGCCGATATCCAGGCGATTGTTCGCCAGTTGTTCGAGGATCTGTTCGGAACTCAGGGACGAAAGTTCGAAGCGCAGGTTCGGGTGATCGGCATGCAGCCGTTGCATCAGTGGCAGCGGATCGAAGCTCGACAGCGGCACGACGCCCAGGCGCAGGGTACCGACCAGGTTGCCGCGACAGGCGGCGGCTTCGGCCTGCAAGCCATCGCAGGCGGCCAGTACGGTGCGTGCCCAGGCCAGCACCCGCTCGCCCGGTGCGGTGAAGCCTTCGAAGCGCTGGCCACGGTTGACCAATGGCAACTCGAGCTCTTCTTCGAGGCTGCGCAGGCGCATGGACAGGGTCGGCTGGGTGATGTGGCAGCGAGCGGCGGCCTGGCCGAAATGGCGGGTTTCGTCGAGGGCGATGAGGAATTTCAGCTGCTTGATGTCCATCTTCGCTCCAGGGCGCGGTGAAGCTCCGGATTCTAGCGCCTGGGGGGAAGCGGCGTCATTGGTCGGGTGGCAACCGAGGGTTACAACCTTGGTCTAGGCTTTTGCGTCTGGAACCTAAAACCCAAGGAGAGTGCACCATGAGTATTTTTAGCTTTGTGAAAGAAGCAGGCGAAAAGCTTATCGATCTGCTGACGCCGGGCAATGCCAATGCCAGCGAGCAGTTGAAGGAACACATCAGCAAGGTCGGCCTGGGTAACCCGAATGTGCAGGCGACAGTGGATGGCGACAAGGTCACCGTGACGGGTGAAGTCGGCAGTCAGGAAGAGAAGGAAAAGATTCTGTTGGCGGTGGGCAACATCGCCGGCGTGGGGAGCGTGGATGACCAGATTACGGTGACCGGGCCGGTGGTGAAGGCTGCAACCTTTGTCACGGTTGTGAAGGGCGACACCCTTAGTGCAATTTCCTTGCGCGTGTATGGCGATGCCAACAAGTATCAAAAAATCTTCGAGGCCAATAAGCCGATGCTCAAGGATGTGAACAAGATTTATCCGGGGCAGTCGTTGCGGATTCCTGAATAAGGCTCAAGTGCAGGTGATGGCGTTCGCGGGCAAGCCTCGCTCCTACAGGTCCACGTCGTACGCCCATATGGTGAACGACCCGGACTGTAGGAGCGAGGCTTGCCCGCGAAGGGCGTGACTCGGTCTAAAGCCCTGCTATCAACTCCCGATAATCCCCCACCGCCGCAAACTCCGCCGTGTCCTTCGGCCCCTTGCGACTGTCCGGCTCACTCACCGCCAACAAATGCGCCACGCCAAAATTGCGCGCACTGCGCAGGATCGGCAAGGTGTCGTCGATAAACAGACTGCGCGCCGGATCGAAACCGAGGTCCGCCTGCAAGGCATCCCAGAACTGCGGGTTTTCCTTGGCGAAACCGTAATCGTGAGAGCTGATCAAACGCTCGAAGTACGGCGCCAGTTCGATTCTTTCCAGCTTCAGTGACAGTGAGTCGCGGTGGGCGTTGGTGATCAGCACCACGCGCTTGCCGGCCTGTTTGATCGCCGCCAGGAACGTGTCCGCATCCGGGCGCAGGGCGATCAGGTGAGCGGTTTCCAGTTTCAGCTCGCGCACCGACAGGTTCAGCTCGGCGCTCCAGAAATCCAGGCAATACCACTGCAACTGCCCGGCATTGCGCTCGAACAGGGGCTGCAATTCCATCTCGGCCATGGCCCGGCTTACGCCATGCAACTCGGCATAACGCTGGGGCAGGTGCTCCAGCCAGAAATGGTTGTCGAAGTGCAGGTCCAGCAGCGTACCGTCCATGTCCAGCAGAACGGTGTCGATGTCGTGCCAGGGCAGCAGGGACATAAAAAACTTCTCCAGCGGTAAAAAAGATATCCGGGGTAAACAATCAGGATAGGCCGGGTATAGTAACCCGCTATCACCCAGGAGCCGCTCATGCGCCAGAAACCCACCATCCTCGCCCGCGAGATCGTCGCCACCAGCCGTTTATTCTGCGTCGAAGCGGTGCAGTTGCGCTTTTCCAACGGCGTGGAGCGCACTTATGAGCGACTGGTCGGCAAGGGCGCCGGGTATGGCGCGGTGATGATCGTCGCGATGCTGGATGTGGACCACGCGATACTGGTCGAAGAGTACTGCGGTGGCACCGATGAATACGAGTTGTCCCTGCCCAAGGGCTTGATCGAGCCGGGCGAGGACGTGCTGGCGGCGGCCGAGCGTGAGCTCAAGGAAGAGGCCGGGTATGGCGCGCGGCAACTGGAGCATTTGACCGAGCTGTCGTTGTCGCCCGGGTACATGAGCCAGAAGATTCAAGTGGTGCTGGCCACCGATCTGTACGAAGAACGTCTTGAAGGCGACGAGCCTGAGCCAATGGGCGTGGACAAGATCAACCTGCGTGAATTGTCGGCGTTGGCGCAGAACCCGCGGTTCACTGAGGGTCGTGCCTTGGCGTCGCTGTATCTGGTCCGTGACCTGCTGACTCAGCGCGGGGTATTTCTGCCATGAACTTCCCTCATCCGTTGATGGCGCCGGTGGTCGAGCTGGCATTGAAGGCGGGGGAATCGATCCTGCCGTTCTGGCGCATCGGCACCGCCGTGACCGCCAAGGCTGACGACTCGCCGGTCACTGCCGCAGACCTGGCCGCCCACCATGTGATTCTGGCCGGGCTGACCGCGCTGGATCCGACGATTCCGGTTTTATCTGAAGAAGACGCCAACATCCCGCTGAGCGTACGCGCCGGCTGGCAGCGCTGGTGGCTGGTGGACCCGCTGGACGGGACCAAGGAATTCATCGCCGGCAGCGAAGAATTTACCGTCAACATCGCGTTGATCGAGCAGGGGCGCGTGGTGTTTGGCGTGGTGTCGATGCCGACCAACGGCCGCTTTTACGTCGGTGGCGCGCAGTTGGGCGCCTGGCGTGGCGACCAGGGTAGCGAACCGTCGCCGATTCAGGTGCGTGACGTTCCAGCGATGGGCGAAGCGTTCACGGTCGTGGCCAGTCGTCGGCATTCGAGTCCGGAGCAGGAGCGTTTGCTGGCCGGGTTGAGCGACAGCCTGGGTGAGCTGCAATTGGCCAATATCGGCAGTTCGCTGAAGTTTTGTTTGTTGGCGGAAGGGGCCGCGGATTGCTATCCGCGCCTGGCGCCGACTTCGCAGTGGGACACGGCGGCGGCACAGGGTGTGTTGGAAGGGGCTGGGGGCGAGGTATTGGATTTGCGCGGTCAGTCGTTCCGCTATCCGGCGCGGGAGTCGTTGTTGAACGAGTATTTCCTGGCGCTGCCGGCCAAGGCTGCGTGGCGGGAGAAACTGCTGCAGCTGGCACGCTCCTGACGGGGACGAGACAACTTGCCCAAATGCCGGCCAGCTCCATGAACCAATGTGGCATTGTGATTTACCGGTGCAGCACGTACTGCCCGGTAAACGTCACCGCATCCTCCTCACTCCCCGCATTCACAATCCGTGAATGCAGCGTCAGCCGCGCCCGGCCATAGCGTTCATACATCGCCAGAAACTTGTTCCAGACCGCCGCACTCGGCGCCTGGCAGATCGCCGTGGCATCGCGGGTGACCGGCAACGGATAGCTGATGTGCCCTTCCTGGATCACGATATGCCCGCCCTCGACGCCGGCTTCACGCAGGCGCAAATGCAGCCAGCCCCAACCGGCCAGTACCGCACCGCAATACAGGCTGCCGCCGAACATGGTGCTCTTGTGGTTGACGTTGGCTTCCAGCGGCAGGTGCAGGCGCAGTTGCTGGTCGTGCCAGTCGAGTACGGTGAGACCCATGTCCCGCGTCAGGGGAATGTCGTGGTGAAGGATCGATTCCAGGTGACGGCTGTCACGGTTCATTAACGGGCCTCAGGCATGAAGATGATGGGTTGACGATAACTCAGTCGAGCTCGTCGTTGGTGGTATGGGCGCCACTGTCGGCGAAGTTCAGCCCGTGCTTGCGCAGTTTGTCGTGCAGGGTTTTACGCGGAATGCCCAAGGCTTCGGCGAGGCTGCGCACGGAACTGTGAGAGCGTGCCAGTTCCGCGGCAATCAGGCTCCTTTCAAAGTTTTCGACTTGCTCGCTGAGACCGCCGCTGACCACCTCTACCGTACTGCCGGCAGCCGCGTCAGGCGCGCTGTTGTCCAGCGCCAGTTCCAGGCCCAGGGCAAAGCGTTCGGCAGCGTTCTGCAGTTCACGCACGTTGCCAGGCCAGGTGTGGCGCAGCAGCAGGGCGCGTTGCCCCGGTTGCAGTTCGTGGGGTGGCAAACCGTGGCGGGCGCTGGCTTCATCGGCGAAATGCTGGAACAGCATCAGCGCATCTTCGCCGCGCTCACGCAGGGGCGGAATGCGCAGCGGCGCGACGTTCAACCGGTAATACAAGTCGGCACGGAAGCGCCCCTGATCGGCGGACTGGCGCAGGTCTTCCTTGGTCGCGGCGATGATGCGGATGTCCAGCGGGATCAGCTGGTTGCCGCCCAGGCGCTCGACCACGCGCTCCTGCAGCATGCGCAGCAATTTCACCTGCACGTCCAGGCTCATGCTTTCGATTTCGTCGAGGAACAGCGTGCCGCCGTTGGCGAATTCGAACTTGCCGATCCGGCGCTTCTGCGCGCCGGTAAAGGCGCCAGGCTCATGGCCGAACAGCTCGCTTTCAACCACCGATTCGGCCAGGGCTCCGGCGTTGATCGCCACGAACGGACCGTTACGCCGGCTCGACAGGTCATGCAGCGCCCTGGCCACCACTTCTTTGCCGGCACCGGTTTCGCCGAGGATCAGCACGTCGGCCTTGGTCGCCGCCAATGCCCCGATCTGTTCGCGCAGACGCAGCATCGGCGCCGATTGCCCGACCAGTCGGGCGCTCAGCGCATTACGATCGCTCAGGGCCAGACGCAGGCTACGGTTGTCCAGCACCAGTCGGCGCAAGGCCAGCGCGCGACGTACACTGTCGAGCAGCGCGTCACTGGCGAAGGGTTTTTCCAGAAAATCGTAAGCCCCGGCGCGCATGGCCTGCACCGCCAACGGCACATCGCCGTGCCCGGTGATCAGCAGCACCGGCAGCTCCGAGTCCTGGGCGTGGAGTTCGGTCAGCAGTTCGATCCCGTCCATGCCGGGCATCCGGATGTCACTGACGACCACGCCGGGCCAGTCGCGCTCCAGTTGCCCGGCCAGGCCCTTGGCCTCGGCGAGCGGCAGGATCTTCAGCCCGGCCAGATCCAGGGTCTGGCTCAGGGCCTGGCGCAAGTGGGGATCGTCGTCGATCAACACCACCTGAATGCGGTTGTCGATGGTCATGCACTTCGGTCCTCGGACGGTTGCAGGCTCACGCCCGGTGCGCCTGGGCGCAACTTCAGGGTAATCAGGGCGCCGCCTTCCTTGTGGTTGGAGAACGACAGTACACCGCCAAAGGCGCGCATCAGGGTTTCGCAGATCGCCAGCCCCAACCCAAGACCCTGGGTGCGGGTCTTGGTGGTGTAGAACGGCTCGCTGGCGCGACCCAGTGCCTCCAGGCAGAAGCCGGGGCCGTTGTCGCGAATGAACAGCGTGACACCTTCGTCGGTGGATTGGGCACTTATCCAGAGTTTACGCGGCGGGCCTTTTTCCGTCAGGGCATCGAGGGCATTGGCCAATAGATTGCCCAGCACCTGGCGCAGACGGGTTTCCCCGGCCTCGACCCACAGGGTGGCGGCCGGCAAATCGCGGATCAGTTCGACTTCCATGCTGCGGCGGCGCTTGGCCAGCAGTGCCAGGGCATCGTCCAGCGCCGGTTGCAGGGCGACACTTTCCGGGGCGTGGCGATCACGCCGGGCGAAGGCGCGCAGGTGAGCAATGATCGAGGCCATGCGCCCGGTCAGTTCGCTGATCAACTTGAGGTTGCCGCGGGCATCGTCGGTGCGCTGATGATCCAACAGGACTTCGGCGTTCTCCGCGTAACTGCGGATGGCGGCAAGCGGTTGATTGAGTTCGTGGCTGATGCTCGCCGACATTGTGCCCAGCGCCGACAACTTGCCGGCCTGCACCAGATCGTCCTGGGCGCGAACCAGTTCCTGTTGGGCCTGTTCGCGCTCGAGCACTTCCTCTTTCAATCGTCGGTTGAGGCCTTCCAGGTCGCTGGTCCGCTCCGCTACCCGACCTTCCAGTTCGTGCCGGGCCTTGGCTTCGAAAGCGATCCGCTCCAGATAGTGACGCCGGCGCTGCATCATCAGGCCGAGCAACAGCATCAACACCAACAGTGTCGCGCCACCGATGGCGACCACGGTGCGCACCGGGCGATCGATCAGGGTTCGGGGGGCGAGGATGCTGACGTTCCAACCGGTTTCTTTGATCTGTTGGGTCTGAGTCAGCCAGGCGGCGGGGTTGAGATTCAAGGGTTTTGGATCGCGGGTCGGGTAGGGTTGAATCGCGATGATGGCCTTGCGTTCTTCTTCACTCAATGGCCGGGTCGAACGGAATCGCCACTCAGGCCGCGAGGTGATGATGACCACGCCGTTATGGTCCGTCAGCAGCAGTTGTTCCGGGGTTTGGCCCCAGAGGCTTTCGGTATGGTCCAGGTCTACCTTGACCACCAGCACGCCGAGAATTTTCTCGCCATTGCGCACTGCCGCGGCAAAGAAGTAACCGCGTTTGGCCGACGTGGTGCCCAACCCGAAAAAGCGCCCGAGCCGACCAGCCATGGCTTCGCTGAAATAGGGCCGGAAGGAAAAATTGCGTCCGACGAAACTGTCGTGTTTATCCCAATTGGACGCGGCCAGGGTCTTGCCGGTGGTGTCCATCAGGTACATGACTTCGGCGCCGGTCTGGGCGCTGATGTTTTTTAGCAAGCGGTTGGCGTTGCCCTGGGTGACGCTATCGTCCGGTGCGCCGAGCACGGCTCGCAGGGCCGGCAGCTCGCCGAGGATCTGCGGCAGTACTTCATAGCGGTGCAGGGTGCCCAACAGGTTGGCGACGTAGAGATCGAGGGTCTGACGGTTCTGTCCGGCCAGTTCGCTGCGGTAATAGCGCTCTGCCAGATGCTCCAGCGGCCACAGCAATGGCGCCAGGCACAGCGCGAGCAGCGCCAGGCTGCGCCAGCGGGGTCTGCGAGGAAGGGTCGAGGTCATGAGCATCAAGCGCCTGTGGGTACAGGCGCATTATGCCTAGGCTTGCGGGCGCAGTCTGCGCGCCGTGGGGGTTGCGTATCGTCCCCGGCAATGGCGATATAGGCGCCTGATAAAATTAAAGGGGTCGTTGTATGCCGCTCGCCACGTTGATTCATCGTGCCAGTTTGCCCAGTCCGCAAGTATCCATGGAGCAAGCGCTGGCGTTGCTTGAAGGGCATTACGGGCTGAGCGGCAGGTTGCAGGCCCTTGGCAGTCAACAGGACCTCAACTATCGCGTTGACAGTGACCAGGGGCCATTCGTCCTGAAAATCTGCCGTGGCGATTATTCGGCGCTGGAGCTGCAAGCCCAGCATGCAGGGCTCAGGCATCTGGCTGGACATCCCGAGGTGCAGGTGCCACGGGTGATCCCTGCGAACAATGGTGCAGACCTGCTGACCCTGGACGTCGGCGGCCAATCGGTGCATGTGCGCCTGCTCGATTTCATCGAAGGCCAGTCACTCACGCACCTGGATCATTTGCCCGGTTCGGTGGTGGCCGGGTTCGGTCGACTGTGTGGCGAAATGGCTCTGGCACTGGCCAATTTCGACCATCCGGGTCTCGAACGCACGCTGCAATGGGACGCCCGGCATGCCAGCGCGTTAATCGCCCATTTGTTGCCAATCATCAAGGACGATCGGCAGCGAGCGCTGATCGCCGATGTGGCCGAACGTGCCGAACGCCATTTACAGCCGCTTGTGGATAAGTTGCCAGTGCAGGCCATCCACATGGACATCACCGACGACAACGTGGTCTGGCAGCGTGATTCGCAACGCCAATGGCAAATGCGGGGCGTGATCGATTTCGGCGACCTGGTTCGCACCTGGCGCATTACCGATCTGTCGGTGACGTGCGCAGCATTGTTGCATCATGCTGGAGGCGACCCTTTCTACATCTTGCCGGCGGTCCAGGCCTATCACCGGGTTAATCCGTTGCAGCCTGCAGAACTGCGGGCACTCTGGCCGCTGATTGTCGCGCGGGCGGCGGTGCTGGTGCTCAGCGGCGAGCAGCAGGTCAGTATCGATCCGGGCAATGAATACAGTCGCGACAACCTGACCCATGAGTGGGAAATCTTCCGCGTGGCCTCCTCGGTGCCGTTGGCGTTGATGGAGGCGGCGATTCTTGCCGCGGTCGGTCAGGGCCTGCCGACAATCGACAGCGAAGGTTTTGCGCCGCTGCTGCCGGGGCTGGTGGGACGTGAGTTTGCCTTGATCGATTTGGGCGTGCTCAGCCCGCATTTCGAAGCGGGTAACTGGGAGCAGGCAGGCATCGACCAGCGCCTGTTGGCCGAAGCGGCGGCGACTCACGGTCTGGCCGCCAGCCGTTATGGGCAATACCGGTTGTCTCGTACCCGGCCGGACAGTGCCATTGAACCGGACACTTTCCCGTTGCACGTCGAGTTGCAAGTGCCCCATGGCACGGCGGTGGAATCGCCTTTTGCCGGTGTGGTTCATCAGCCGGCGCCGAACCTGTTGCAACTGGACGGCCCCCAATTGAGCGTGCGGTTATGGGGCGTGACGCCGTCGCTGCACACCGGTGCGGCGCTGGTCAAAGGCCAGGTACTGGGTTCGGTCAGCGGGCCGTTGGTGGTGCAGTTGTGCCGAGGTACATCGTTCGATGCTCCGCTGTTTTGCACGCCGTCCCGCGCCGCTGCCTGGCAAGCGTTGTGCCCGTCGCCGGCGGCGTTGCTGGGACTGGCCTGCGATGCTCAAGTCGAACTCGATTCGGCGACATTGCTGGCGCGCCGCGATGCCAGTTTCGCCCGCACGCAAAAACACTATTACCTCGACCCGCCGCGCATCGAACGCGGCTGGCGCAATCACCTGATCGACATGCAGGGCCGGTCTTACCTCGACATGCTCAACAACGTCGCGGTGCTCGGTCATGGTCACCCGCGCATGGCCGCGGTCGCCAGCCGTCAGTGGTCGCTGCTCAACACCAACTCGCGGTTCAACTACGCGGCGATTGCCGAGTTCTCCGAGCGCTTGCTGAAGTTGTCGCCGGACTCCATGGATCGCGTATTCCTGGTCAACAGCGGCAGCGAGGCCAACGACCTGGCGATTCGCCTGGCGTGGGCCTACAGCGGCGGGCGCGACATGCTCAGCGTGCTGGAGGCCTATCACGGCTGGACAGTGGGCGCGGACGCGGTCTCGACCTCGATCGCCGACAACCCCAAAGCGTTGAGCAGCCGCCCGGACTGGGTCCATCCGGTGACCGCGCCGAACACCTATCGCGGCGAATTCCGCGGCGCCGGCAGCGCACCGGACTACGTGCGCAGCGTCGAACACAACCTGGCAAAAATTGCCGGGCAGCAACGTCAGCTCGCCGGTTTCATCTGCGAACCGGTGTACGGCAACGCCGGCGGCATCTCGCTGCCGCCGGGCTATTTGAAACAGGTCTATTCGATGGTTCGCGCCCAAGGCGGCGTGTGCATCGCCGACGAAGTGCAGGTCGGTTACGGGCGCATGGGCAACTTCTTCTGGGGCTTTGAAGAGCAGGGCGTGGTGCCGGACATCATCACCATGGCCAAGGGCATGGGTAACGGCCAGCCGCTGGGCGCAGTCATCACCCGCAGGGAAATCGCCGAAGCGCTGGAGGCCGAGGGGTATTTCTTCTCGTCCGCTGGCGGTAGCCCGGTCAGTTGCCAGATCGGCATGGCGGTGCTGGATGTGATGGAAGAAGAAAAGCTCTGGGAAAACGCGCAGGTCGTGGGCGGGTATTTCAAGCAGCGTCTTGAGGCGCTGATCGATATTCATCCGCTGGTGGGCGCGGTGCACGGTTCCGGCTTTTATCTGGGCGTCGAGCTGATTCGCAACCGTGAAACCCTGGAGCCGGCGACGCAAGAAACCACAGCCCTGTGTGATCGGCTCCGTGAGCTGGGTATTTTCATGCAGCCGACCGGCGATTATTTGAACATCCTCAAGATCAAACCGCCGATGGTCACCTCACGCCAGAGTGTGGATTTCTTTGTCGACATGTTGGCGAAGGCGCTCGCCGAAGGTCTGTAAACACAATTCCCCTGTGTACACGGACAAATGTGGGAGCGGGCTTGCTCGCGAATGCGGTTACTCATTCAACATTGATGTCTACTGATGTACCGCATTCGCGAGCAAGCCCGCTCCCACAGGAACGCATTTTATTCGATTATTATCGTATTTTATTGCCGATATTTAGACGAATGGAGAGATTGTCGCTTTTATAGCCGATATTTATCGGATATAAAGTCGTCGTCGCCCCGGTGTGCCTCACCACACCCGGTGCTTCCCGTTTCTGTCATCGGTCGATGCCACACTCGACCCTCAAGCACTTGCTCAGGAGCCGATTCATGAGCCGTATCGTTACCGTCGCCGCTACCCAGATGGCGTGTTCCTGGGACCTTGAAGCCAACATCGAGACCGCTGAGAAGCTGGTCCGTGAGGCCGCGGCCAAAGGCGCGCAGATCATTCTGATCCAGGAGCTGTTCGAGGCTCCCTACTTCTGCCAGAAGCCGAACCCGGATTACCTGCAGCTGGCGACGACCGTTGAAGACAACGTCGCCATCAAGCATTTCCAGAAGGTCGCCAGGGAACTGCAGGTGGTGCTGCCGATCAGCTTCTATGAATTGGCGGGCCGCGCACGTTTCAACAGCATCGCGATCATCGATGCCGACGGCAGCAACCTCGGGATTTATCGTAAAAGCCACATCCCGGACGGCCCTGGCTATCACGAAAAGTATTACTTCAACCCGGGCGATACCGGCTTCAAAGTCTGGAACACCCGTTACGCGAAAATCGGCGTGGGCATCTGCTGGGACCAGTGGTTCCCTGAGTGCGCGCGCAGCATGGCGCTGGAAGGCGCAGAAATCCTGTTTTATCCAACTGCCATCGGCAGCGAGCCACATGACAAGACCATTTCGTCCCGTGACCACTGGCAGCGCGTGCAACAAGGCCATGCCGGCGCCAACCTGATGCCGCTCATCGCCAGCAACCGCATCGGCAACGAAGAACAGGACGGCTACGACATCACGTTCTACGGCTCGTCGTTCATCGCCAACCAGTTTGGTGAAAAAGTTCAGGAGCTCAACAAAACCGAAGAAGGTATTCTGGTGCACAGTTTCGACCTCGACGAGCTCGAGCACATCCGCAGCGCGTGGGGGTCTTTCCGTGATCGTCGCCCGAACCTGTACGGCGCGCTGAAAACCCTCGACGGTTCCCTGGAGTCCTGATCGCTATGACCACTTTGAACAGCACCCCTCGCGCTGACGGCTTTTACATGCCGGCTGAATGGGCGCCGCAAACCCAGGCCTGGATGATCTGGCCCGAGCGTCCGGACAACTGGCGCCTGGGTGGCAAACCGGCGCAAGCCGCACACGTGGCGGTTGCAAGAGCCATCGCCCGTTTCGAGCCGGTGACCGTGGCGGTATCCGCCGGTCAATACGAAAACGCTCGCGCCCGGCTCGACGTGCCGAATATTCGTGTCGTCGAAATGTCCAGTGATGACGCCTGGGTCCGCGACACCGGCCCGACGTTCGTGATCAATGACAGTGGCGAAGTCCGTGGGGTGAATTGGGACTTCAACGCCTGGGGCGGTTTCGATGGAGGCCTGTATTCGCCGTGGAACCGTGATTCGCAGGTGGGCGGCAAGATCCTCGAGATCGAACGCAGCCCGCGCTACCGCACCGAGGGCTTCGTGCTCGAAGGCGGCTCGATTCACGTCGATGGCGAAGGCACGCTGATCACCACTGAAGAATGCCTGCTCAACCGCAATCGCAATCCGCACATGAACCGGGCAGAAATTGAAGCGGTGCTCAGCGCGAACCTGGCTGTGGATAAAATCATCTGGCTGCCGGATGGCTTGTTCAACGACGAAACCGATGGTCATGTGGATAACTTCTGCTGCTACGTGCGTCCGGGTGAAGTGCTGTTGGCCTGGACCGATGATCCGCAAGACCCGAACTACCCGCGCTGCCAGGCGGCAATGAAAGTGTTGCAAGGCAGCACCGACGCCAAGGGTCGCCCCTTCACGGTGCACAAGATGCCGATTCCGGGGCCGCTGTATGCGACCGAAGAAGAGTGCGCAGGCGTCGACCCGGTGGACGGCACTCAGGAACGTAATCCGACGGTTCGTCTGGCCGGTTCCTACGTGAACTTCCTGATCGTCAACGGTGGCATCATCGCGCCGAGTTTCGATGATCCATTGGACGGTCCGGCAAAAGAGATTCTGCAGGCGCTGTTTCCGCAGCACGAAGTGGTGATGGTACCGGGGCGCGAACTGTTACTGGGTGGCGGCAATATCCACTGCCTTACCCAACAACAGCCTGCGCCACACCAGGAGTGAGTGCGCTTGTAACAGCTTGAGTTAAAAGCAAAATCGACCCGGCAAGGTTTTTTCCTCAGTGCCTTGCAAGAGCCCGCAGCCCATCAGGATTGCGGGCTTTTTTGTCTCCGTCCGTCGACGATTGCGTTTCCTTGGCACAGCTCTTGTATCTGTCCTGGTGTTGAGCAGGGAGGGGAGGACTACGGTGTTCTGTCATAAACCCTGGATAAGTTAGCCGCTCACGAACCTGGAGAGAGCGTGGAATGAACGCCGAAGTGAATGAAGTGAGCGAGCGGGCGTTGCATCCCCCGGCAGTAAACAGCGAATCGCTCCAGAGCCTGCCGCACTGGTTGCAGGCCGATGGAACGCTTGCGATGGATCCGCGCCGCACGATGATCGAGCGCTATCCCGCTGGTTTATTCAGCGAAGCAGAGCTGGAAGCCTTGTGGGATGTGATGGAAGGATCCCGAATGAAATATTCTCAGACAGATAATTCGTAAGTCTTTATGCCGCTCGTTGGCCCGTTTTCGCTGCAGGTAAATGGTTTGGGTTGAGCCGTGGGCGAACGCAGGCAAATCTTTTCTTAGACGATTTCTACCTATTCACAGACGATTCATGAAATTGACACACAGTTAACGGCGCGGCTACGATTCGCCCAACGCCTGTGGCTAACCGCCATGACTCATAAAATTACAATAAGGCCCGCCGCGACTCGTCGTGGGCGGGCCTTATTGTTTTAAGGTGAAAAAAGAGCGCAAAAGCGCCATTTCAGCCGTTGGGCACAGCGCGTATCAACCCGTAATAAGGAAAAGAATAAAATGTTGAACAAGCGAATCAGCCTGATCGCTCTGGGGATGTTGAGTGCTACACAGGCCATGGCTAACGACCAGGCCGAATCCAAGGGTTTCGTTGAAGACAGCAGCCTCAAAGTGCTGCTGCGCAATGCCTACATCAATCGCGACTACAAAGACGGCAATCCGGACAAAGCCGAGTGGGGCCAAGCGGCCATCGGCACCTTCTCGTCCGGTTTCACCCAAGGCACCGTCGGCGTGGGTGTAGATGCTTTCGGTCTGTACGCATTGCGCCTGGATGGCGGCAAAGGCCGTACCGGCGCACAAGGTATCGACTTCTTTAAAAAGGGCGACAGCGGCAGCGCGGCAAATGACCTGTCCAAGGGCGGCGCAGCGGTCAAATTCCGTCTCTCCAGCACCACGCTGACCTACGGCGACCAGATGCCGGCGTTACCGGTGCTGAGTTACGACAACTCGCGCCTGCTGCCGGAAAGCTACACCGGCACCCTGATCACCTCCAAGGAGATCAAGGGCCTGGAGCTGAATGCCGGTCGCTTCACCGCCGAATCGCGCAAGAGCGCGGAAGGCCGTGACAGCGGTGGCTTGAAATCGATCAACGTGTTGGGCGGTAGCTACCAGTTCACCGAGCAGTTCAAGGCTGCGCTGTACGCTTCCGACGTCGAAGACGTGCTGAAGAAACAATACGTGAACGCCAACTACGCGATCCCGATCGACAAGGATCAGTCCCTGACCCTGGACTTCAACGGCTACCGCACCAAGCTGGACGATTCCTACGTCCGCGAAAGCGGTGCTACCGGTGATGACAACAAGATCTGGAGCCTGGCTGCCACCTTCGCCACCGGTCCGCACTCGTTCACCCTCGCGCACCAGCGCAGCACGGGCGACAGCAACCTGGGCTATGCCTATGGCGGCTACCAGAAGGATCAAGGCCGTGTCGGCGACGGCGGCAATACCATCTACCTGGCGAACTCCTACTGGTCCGACTTCAACGCCGAAGACGAACGCAGCTGGCAGCTGGGCTACGGCCTCGACTTCACCACCTTCGGTGTTCCGGGCCTGACCTACAACGTCGCCTATGTGCGTGGCAGCAACATCACCACGTCCACCAGCGAAGGCGGCACCGAGCGTGAAATCTTCAACCAGTTCAAGTACGTCGTGCAAAGCGGCGCGGCCAAGGACCTGAGCGTTAGACTGCGCAGCTCGGTGCTGCGCGTGTCGCAGAAATCCAGCGAATACAACGTCAGCGGCAACGAAGTACGGGTGTTTGTGGATTACCCGATCAACGTTTTCTGATGATCGGTTGCGGTATACAGGCTTGATTCAAGGCTGAGAGAAAACAAGCCCCGACTGGTTCGTAATGCTGGTCAGTTAAGCCTTTGTAGGAGCGAGCTTGCTCGCGATGGTCGCCAACGATAACGCGTGTTTGCTGGATAACACGCGGTGTTCTGGAATCCATCGCGAGCAAGCTCGCTCCTACAATGTCCTTAACTGAACAGCATTGCCGACGGGTTCGGGGCTTTTTTGTGCGTGCGATTCAGAGCTCGGCGCTGTCAGAAATTTCCTCCATTGAATCGGGACGGTTCTGGAGTACTAAAGGGATCAGGCTGATATTTATTGCGTACTTGAACGATTGAAAATGCTGGACCAGAAATCCAACTGATGGTGGTTATTACTATGGTTGTATTGTTGAAATCCACATATGTGTGTTGTCGAATTGATAAGGATTTGAAGGCGTGTGCGGCTAAAGTCTTGAGCTCCAGCGGTCTTAGTATCAATGACGCCATGCATCTTTTTCTTCGTCAGGTCGTAGCAACTCAGGGGCTTCCGTTCGAACCGCGACAACCATCGGAGAAGACGGCCAGTGCCATGATGGAAGCACGAGATATTCGCCAGCGATTTTGCTCGAAAAAGGACGAGATTTCTGATGAGTGCGGATAGCGCTGTATCACTGTGCAAACCGTGATCGTCAATTAGAATACTGAACTCTGTAGGAGCCAGGCTTGCCGGCGAAGGCGTCCTCAGGATCGCTATCGCCGGCAAGCCTGGCTCCTACCAAAAATGATCACAACGCTCATGTCGTCAAAATCCCGTTTCGGTAACACGTGTCGCCAACATGTCGTCCGCGGCGACATGTTCCCAGGACGTGTCGCAAAAAGTGGAAAATTGCGACACGTTAAGGCCTCATGTCTACACTGGCGACATGAGTGAAGCCTCTCTCTGCTCAAAAAACATACAAAATGATCAGGAATGCATCCATGACCGAACCGCTTCTGCCATGGCAGGCCGACAGGCCCTACAACCAACTGCCGCTGCTACCGCCAGCGATCGAGCTGGAAACACGTGCAGTCCTCAAAAAATGCATTGAGGCGCGCACCGCGCTGGCCGAGTTGAAACAGGCAGCAGAGCTGATTCCGAACCAAACGGTCCTGATCAATACCATTCCCCTGCTGGAAGCCAAAGACAGCTCGGAAATAGAAAGTATCGTCACTACCACGGACTTACTGTTCCAGCATGCTCAAGACACTGAAAACCATGCGGACCCGGCGACCAAGGAAGCATTGCGTTATCGAACAGCGCTGAACCAAGGCTTTCTATCCTTGGCCCAACGCCCGTTGTCCACCAACACCGCCGTAGAAATCTGCCGCACCCTGAAAGGCGTGAAACTGGATATCCGCCGCACGCCAGGCACTCAGCTCGCGAACGACCGCACCGGTGAAGTCATCTACACCCCGCCCGAAGGGGAGGAACACTTGCGCGACCTTCTCGCCAACTGGGAGCGCTTTCTGCACAACGAAACCGAGCTCGATCCCCTGGTTCGCATGGCTGTCGGGCATTATCAGTTTGAAGCGATCCATCCCTTTATCGACGGGAACGGTCGTACAGGACGGGTCCTCAACACCCTGTTTTTGATCCAGGAAGGCCTCCTGAACCTGCCGATCCTCTACCTCAGCCGCTACATCATTGCCTACCGTGCCGATTACTACCGGCTCTTGCTGGAAGTTACGACCAAACAAGCCTGGGAACCATGGCTGTTGTTCATGCTAAGCGCGGTAGAAGAGACCGCTCGCTGGACGACGGCCAAGATTTCGGCCATCCGTGCATTGTCCGAACACACCATGCAGTTTGTGCGTGAGCAACTGCCGAAAACCTACACGCGCGAACTGGTGGATGTGATTTTCGAGCAGCCTTATTGCCGTATCAGCAATGTGGTCGAAAAGAAAATTGCTCAGCGTCAGGCTGCATCTCGTTACCTGAAAGATCTGGTAGAGATTGGCGTATTGGAAGAGATTCAGGTGGGCAAGGAGAAGCTTTTTATCCATCCGAAGCTGATGCAATTACTCATTCGCGACAGCAACGAATTCAGGCATTACGTTGGTTGAGAGGTGGCTTTTGAACCTCGGAAAGCCCCGATCAATTCGGGGCTTTTTCATACATGCGATTCGCCTATGGAGCGAGGTTGCTGGCTCGGTTGTTACATGGTGCGTCGAGCACCTTCACCACATCATCGATGATCGCCTTGCTCATATCCTGCAAATAATGCGACGCCCAGGCATGCCGGTCGGTGTCGCGAACCATGGCGGCGTCTGATGCCAGAAGCTTGGCGACATGGAGCAGGTCGGAGGCGTGGGAGAGGGCCTGGATGACTGGGACACCGGCGTTGATGCGGAACAGCGGTTCGTTGGCGTGGTAGGAGAAGTGGGTGAGGCCGATGGTTTTGAGGTCTTGAGGGTTGGTCATTGTGCACCTCCGCTGTTTGGGCGGTTGTGGACGTGAGCCTTTGCACCAGTAGCGAGAATTTGCAGTGGATTGCAGATATTCATAACGAGAACTCCGATTGGTTCCTGCATCGATTCGAGTTCTCAGGCCCGGTCGCTGAATTGGCAGCGACGGACTGAAGGTAGCTTGAGGGAGATGGATGCGCAATCGTGGCTAGGTGGTGGCGTGGGTTGGAGACCTGAGTGATTTTTATGCCTGGGCAATAATTATTGGCCAGCCATAGTTTGCATAACCCAAAGGCCTGCTGATGGCCTAGTCGACTTGCTGAAGGAGATATCAGGAATGGACGTTGAACTGGATCAGTTTCAAAAGGATTTATTGGAGTCTTTACGCGAAATGAATGAGCGCCAAGCCCATCCTATCGCTGAGGTTAGGCCATTAATGCAGGAGCGATTTGACCCAAACATGTCGTCGTCTGCGACACGTTCACATAACGTGTCGCAGAAATTGAAACGATTGATCCTTTATAGGCAAACGAGTAGTGCTTGCGCGACAGTATCCATTACACCAAGTAACTAATGATGTTCCCGCCCCCACCTTTATCCCCCGCAGCCAACCTCATACATTGAGCTCCAACACCTACCCATCACCCCGATGAGCAGGACACTGGAGATCTTCCTCATGCCTTTCGTAAGCGTACGCATCACCCGCGATGGCGTTACCTCTGAGCAGAAAGCTCAGGTGATCGCCGAAATCACTGAAACACTGGAACGCGTGCTCCACAAGGATCCGCACCTGACCCACATCGTGATCGAAGAAGTCGACACCGATAACTGGGGCTACGCCGGCATCACCACCACCCAATACCGCAAGCAACTGGCTGAAGAGGAGGGGAAGTCGTGACGCCGTCGGTCTCCATCGATTTCATCTCCGACGTGGTCTGCCCGTGGTGCGCCTTGGGCGCAACGGCGCTGGAACAAGCGATCGAAAACGTGGCAGGTGAAGTCTCGGTCGAGCTGACCTACAAGCCCTTCGAGTTGAACCCGGACATGCCGGCGGAAGGCGAGAAAGCGGTCGAGCACTTGATGCGCAAGTACGGACGCACCGCCGATGACGTCGCCGCTGGCAAGGCCATGCAGATCGAACGGGGTGCGGCCATCGGTTTCACGTTCGATCTGGAGAAGCGCACTCACTTCTACAACACGTTCGATGCTCACCGGCTGATGGTGTGGGCGCTGCAGGAAGGGCGGCAGGTCGCACTCAAGAAGATCCTGTTGCGCGCTTACTTCACCGACGGCCAGAACCCGAGCGATCGCGAGACGTTGGTTCGTCTGGCCACTGAAGCAGGACTGGATGCGGCGGCGGCTCGAGAGGTGTTGGCGTCCGGAGCGTTTGCCAATGAAGTGCGAGAGCTGGAAGCGTTTTACCGCCAGCACGGCATCAATTCGGTACCGGCCATGATCCTCAACGGTCGTCACCTGGTGTCCGGTTCGCAGTCGGTCGAGTACTACGAACAGATGTTGAGACAAATGGCGAAGGTCCCCGCTGAAGCCTGATTACTTGTTTTTTCAAACCATCATTTATGAGTAGAGGTTCATCATGAGCAATTCGAAAAAAGTCATCGTTATCACTGGCGCCTCTCAAGGTCTCGGCGCAGGCATGGTCAAGGCTTTCCGTGATCTGGACTACAAGGTCGTCGCCACCTCACGTTCGATCAAACCGTCCACCGACCCGGACATCCTCACCGTGGCGGGCGACATCGGCAACCCGGAGGTCGCTCAGCAAGTGATCCGCGAAACGATCGAACGTTTCGGCCGCATCGACACCCTGGTCAACAACGCCGGGATCTTCGTCGCCAAACCGTTCACCGAATACACCGCTGAAGACTACGCCAATGTGCTCTCGGTGAACCTGAATGGCTTCTTCTACATCACTCAACTCGCGATTACCGAGATGGAGAAACAAGGCAGCGGTCACGTGGTGAACATCACCACCAGCCTGGTGGACCACGCCATCGACGGCGTGCCGTCGGTACTGGCTTCGCTGACCAAAGGTGGCCTGAACGCGGCGACCAAGTCTTTGGCCATCGAATACGCCAAGCGCGGGATTCGGGTGAATGCGGTTTCTCCTGGCATCATCAAGACGCCGATGCATGGTGAAGAAACTCATGAGGCGCTGGGGAATCTTCACCCGGTTGGACGCATGGGTGAGATCAGTGACATTTCTCAGGCGGTTGTGTATCTGGACAGCGCCAATTTTGTTACCGGGGAAATTCTGCACGTTGATGGTGGGCAGAGCGCGGGTCACTGAGATCTGATTTTCCAAACCCCAGAAACAACAAAGCCCTCGTATTTCTACGAGGGCTTCGTTTTGTATGGTGCCGGCACCAGGAGTCGAACCCGGGACCTACTGATTACAAGTCAGTTGCTCTACCAACTGAGCTATACCGGCGTGTTGGGCGACGATTATAGCGATTCGAATGGTTCTGTAAACCCCTGAATTCAGACTATTTTTGCGCAGGCGTCAGGCCAGGCCCGCGAGTGCTAGCGCGGGGCTGGCCAATGCAATTGCTTTAGCGCCTCAGACG
Organism: Pseudomonas sp. VI4.1; assembly: GCF_002029345.1. Lineage (NCBI taxonomy): Bacteria > Pseudomonadati > Pseudomonadota > Gammaproteobacteria > Pseudomonadales > Pseudomonadaceae > Pseudomonas > Pseudomonas sp. VI4.1. Next base: position 24,319 of record NZ_MULM01000181.1, on the reverse strand, counting down.
CCGTTCTTGACGGCGTTGATCAGGTCCTGGCTCAGCACCTGCGCGGGCGCCACTTGCACGCTTTGGGTGTAGAACGGCGGCAGGTTCTGGGCCAGTGTCGACAACGCCTGCGCGGTAGTCGCGCCCGGCAGGAGCACGTATTGCAGGTTGGACGGGTAGCTCTGTGGCACCGGGCCTTCCATGGTCGAGCCGTAGGCGCCGAAGGTCATTACGGCCTGCGGTGTGGTGGGGTCGGGGGCGTATAGGAAGACGAAGGTGCCGTACTTCGGATGGGTCAGGTATTGCTCGGCCTGGGCGCGAACGGCCGGGTCGGGGTCGTTCATCAGGGTCCAGCGCATGACCGCGTAGCTGCGGGTGGTTTCCATGAAGGCGGTGCGAATCGGCGATTGGTTTTCGACGCCGGCCTGGCACACCAGCAGGTTGCCGAACGGGTCGATGAGGGCGACCGAGTTGAAGACCGTGCCTTGCTGCGCGGTTTTCAGTAGCGGCGGGGCGAGTTCTGCGCCGGGGTCGCGGGGGTTGGCCGATTGCACGGTCAGGGCGAACGGGCTGAGTGCGGTCAGTGCCTGGCGCACTTTGCTGTTGGCCGGGAGGTTTGCCGGGTTTTGCAGTTGGTCCGGCGGCAGGCCGCTGTTGTTGCTGGCCTCGCGCACGGTGTTGACGCTGGCGGAAAAGATCGAGCTGGTGAGGAAGTAGGCCGCCGAATCGATGGTCTCGCCAGCGAACACCGGGCTGTTCGAACCCTGATAGGCGCGGCTGACCGGCGCCGCAATCGCATAGTAGCCCCAGGTGTCTTGCGCTTGTTGGCGGATCTGCGGCGGTAGCGACGGGAAGTTGAATTGGCTGTTGTAGTTGATGCCGGCGTAGTCATCGATCGCACTGACGGCGACGTTGAAGCCTGCGGTCAGCAGCGAGCCGGCGCACATGGCGCACGGGTCCAGGGTCGTGACGACGGTCAATTGGCTGGGGGGTGGCAGGTTCAGTGGCGCGACGTTTTCGTAGTACCAGTCCACCAGCTGACGTTCGCCGTGGGCGGTCGGGTCATGGGGCAGGAAGTAGGTGGTGCCACTGCCGGGAAAGGGCATCAGCACGTTGTTGTGCAGGGCGGCGATGACTTCGCCGGTGGCGTTGTTGATGATGGCGCCGCCCACGGCGAAGGTTTGCTGCAGTGCAGCCTCGATGGCCTGGTTGGCGACGGTGTCGACGGCTTCCTGTGCACTGTTCAATGTGCTCATGATTTTCCCAGCTCCTTGCTGATTGAGCGTCAGACAATTCTGGCGCTTGGCAAAGATAGTTGAGGATTTGCGGGGTGGTTATGTTCATTTGGCGTAGCGCTTATGCACAACGGGATCTTTCCTGCACCTGCTTAGAGGCAAAATTGCGGATCCGTTCTCGTTTGCTCGCAAATGCCTGTTTTACAGGTTTTTTTACGGGTTTACGAAATTTGAACAGTTGTGTTTCAGTCCCGAAACAGCTGGATATATTGGATCCAGGAAAACTTCATCCACAGAGTTATCCACAGGCTGAGGCGTTTATGAGCGCTCTGCGAGAAGCAGGAAGTTGCGCGGCGTGAGTGCGGTTTCACAGAAGGTACCGAGTTGAACGGTGTATGCCTGCTCGGAGAGGAAAAGCGCCCGATCGAGGTTCAGCCACAGCTCCAATGGGCGTCGGAAAAGTCCGCGCAGCAGCTCCAGGTTGCGCACTTGGGCCAGCCGATGCCATCCGGCCGCTTCCAGGGCTTGCCAGTCCTGCGGTCCGACTGTGGATAAGTCTTTAAGCGCGGCCAAATGATGGCAGTATTCGGCAAAGGATTTTTCCAGCCAGGCACTGGGCAGGGAAGGAGTGGGCAGGTATTCGTCGATGCCGCGCAGTTGCCGTTGCAGCAAGTCGAAGCCCAGGCGCCGGGCCATTGAAGTGTCGCGCTGGCGGCGGACGCGGGTGCCAGCGGTGACGGTTTCGCTCATTGGGAGCGAGAGGTCATCGAGGGACAGCTGCAACGCCGACCCCTTGGCCGCGAGGGAAAGCGCCTGATAGTCGCTGGCACTGATCCGGTTGTAGCAGCAGGGCGCGATGGCCATCTGTTTGCAACCTGTCGCGCTGGCGAGTTGCATCAGGCGCACATGCAGATCACCGCAGGCGTGCAGCGCTACGGGCGTGAGGTCAGCCTTCAATAAGACGGCGACACCCGGTGCGAGTACGTCTTGCTCGACATGAAGCGCATGCAATTGATGACGCTGGCTGAGGGCCTGGCCGCTGGCGACCAGTGCCGGGTCATATTCCAGGCAAGTCAGCTGCTGACCGGTTCGCAGCAAGCGTCGCCCCAAATGGCCTTTGCCCGAACACCAATCCAGCCAATGGTTCGGCACAGAAGTAAACGCCAGCCGACTGGCGAACGCTTCAATCTGCTGCCATTTGCGCCCTGGCACATCGACATTCAAGCGATGCCCGGCCGTTTCAAGCGCATGGGCCGGCAATTCGCCTACTGCGCTCAGATCAAGGGACAATCGTGCGAGGGTTGCAAACGGCTCCGGCGCATCCAGTAAACAGGGTTGGTTATGGCTGTTTTCCGCCTCTTCCAGCGACCGCGCCCGTAGCCAAAGCGCCAACTCCGGGTAGGACGTTTCCCAGGGGAGTTGCAGATGGGTGAACGGTCGGGGCTTCCACAGCGCCTGATGCTCGAACAGAAAAGCATCCAGCGCGGCGAAACGGGCGAGCAAGTCGTCGCCCGTCAGCACGCGACCATCAGCGTCCCTGGCAGGCATCGACGCGCAGCCAGCGCTCCAGCAGCTTGAAGCCGCGAACCAGCACGTAGGCCATCAGCAGGTAGAACATGCCCGCGGCGAAGAAGATCTCTACCGGCAGATAAGTCCGGGCGATGATGGTGCGGGCCATGCCGGTGAGTTCCAGCAGGGTCACGGTACTCGCCAGCGCGCTGGCCTTGAGCATCAGGATCACTTCGTTGCTGTAGGCCGGCAGGCCGATGCGCGCGGCGCGGGGCAGGATGATGTAGAACAGCGCCTTGGGCCGGGACATGCCCAGCGCCCGCGCCGCTTCGATCTCACCCGGGGGAATCGCCTGGATGGCTCCGCGCAGGATCTCGGCGATGTAGGCCGCGGTGTGCAGGGTCATGGTCGCGGTGGCGCACCAGAACGGATCGCGCAGGTAGGGCCACATCGAGCTGTTGCGGATCGCGTCGAACTGCGCCAGGCCGTAGTAGACCAGGAACAGCTGAACCAGCAACGGCGTGCCTCGGAAAAAGAAGATGTAGCCGTAGGGAATTGCCCGCACGTACCAGAGGCGCGACGAGCGGGCGATGCCCAGCGGAATCGCCAGCAACAGCCCGGCGATCACGGCGATGGCCACCAGTTCCAGGGTCAGGGTCGCGCCCTGGGCCAGTTTCGGCAGCCATTTGATGATGACTTCCCAGTTCATTGGGTGCTCCTCGCGAAGCCGCGAGCGGCGCGTCGTTCCATAAAGTGCATACCGGTCATGGCCAGAATGGTCAGGCCCAGGTACATGAAGGCGGCCACCATATAAAAGGTGAACGGTTGCTTGGACACGGTCACGCCGATTTGCGCGTGACGCATGATTTCTTCCAGGCCGATCACCGACACCAGCGCGGTGTCCTTCATCAGGATCATGAACAGGTTGCCCAGGCCCGGCAGGGCGATGCGCCACATCTGCGGCATGATCAACCGGGTGAAGATGCGAAACTTCGACAGGCCCAACGCTACGCCAGCTTCACGGTGGCCCTTGGGGATCGCGAGGATCGCGCCACGAAACACTTCCGTGGCGTAGGCGCCGAAGCACAGGCCCAGCGCAATCACGCCAGCGGCGAACGCATTGAGTTCGAGGTCGGGGTTGCCGAAGAACTCGCCCAGGGCGCGCATCAGGTTGACCGTGCCGAAGTAGATCAACAGCACCCAGAGCAATTCCGGGATGCCGCGCACCAGGGTCGAATAAGTACCGCCAAGCCATTGCAACGGCTTGTATGGGGAAGTCTTGGCCAAGGCGCCGAGCAGACCGAGCACCAGCCCCACGCACAAGGCCGAGAGTGCCAGTTTCACAGTCATCAGTGCGCCAGCGGCGAGCGCCGGGCCGAATCCGTAGAGATCGATAGTCATGGATGTCTTTTCAAATCGCGGCAGGCAATGCCAGGGACGGGCGCCGTCAGCGAACGACGCCCGTCAGGCCAGTCAGGATCAATAGATGCTGAACGGGAAGTACTTGTCGTTGATCTTCTTGTAGGTGCCGTCAGCGACGATTTCTTTCAGTGCGGTATTCAGCCTGTCGCGAATCGCGTCGCCTTTACGTACTGCGATACCGATCTTGTCGCTTTCTTCCACCGGGTCGCCCTTGAATTCGTAAGAGCGGCCGGCGTCGCTTTTCAGCCATTCGTAGTTGACGTACTTGTCGGCCAGGATGCCGTCCAGGCGACCGGAAGTCAGGTCGAGGTAGGCGTTTTCCTGGGTGTCGTAGAGTTTGACTTCAACGCCTTCCATGTTGTCTTCCAGCCAGGTGCCGGCGAGGGTCGCACGTTGGGCGCCGATCACTTTGCCTTGCAGGGCATCCTTGTCGGTTTTGAAGTCGACGCCTTTCTTGGCGATGAATTGCAGCTTGTTGGAGTAGTACGGGTCGGTGAAGTCCACCGCTTGCTTGCGCTCGTCGGTGATCGACATCGAGGAGATCAGGAAGTCGAACTTCTTGGCGTTCAGGGCCGGGATGATGCCGTCCCAGTCGGAGGTGACCACTTTGCATTCGACTTTCATCTTGGCGCACAGGGCGTCGCCGATTTCCTTGTCGAAGCCGACGACATTGCCACTGGCATCTTTGTTGTTGAACGGCGGGTAGGCCGCTTCGATGCCCATCTTCAAGGTCTCGGCGGCGGCACCGGCGCTGAAGGCCAGGGTGACGGCGGCAGCCAGAAAGATCTTTTTGTAGTTCTGCATGCGGGTAGCTCCGTTAGCGGTTGCTGGACATGAATTGTTTGCAGCGCGCCGAAAGCGGGTTTTCGAATACCTGCTGTGGCGATCCTTGCTCTTCTACCAAGCCTTGGTGGAGGAACACCACTTCGCTGGAAACCTGACGGGCGAACCCCATTTCATGGGTGACCAGCAGCATGGTGCGGCCTTCTTCGGCCAATGCACGGATGACATTAAGTACTTCCTGGACCATTTCCGGGTCAAGGGCAGAGGTGGGTTCGTCGAACAGAATCACCTTGGGCTGCATCGCCAGGGTGCGGGCGATAGCGGCGCGTTGCTGTTGGCCGCCGGAGAGTTGCGACGGGTAAGCGTGGCGCTTGTCGGCGATGCCGACCTTGGCCAGCAGGGCTTCAGCGACTTCGATGGCCTCGGCCTTGCTCTGGCCGAGCACGCGGCGCGGGGCTTCGATGATGTTATCGAGCACGCTCATGTGCGGCCACAGATTAAAGTTTTGAAACACAAAACCGATCTCGCTGCGCAGGCGGTTGATCTGCCTGCCGTCGGCAGCGACCAGTTCACCGTTCTTCGCGGCCTTGAGCTTGAGTTCTTCACCGGCCACCAGGATCTGGCCCTGGTGCGGGTTTTCCAGCAGGTTGATGCAGCGCAGGAACGTGGACTTGCCGGAGCCGGAGGAACCCAGGATCGAGATCACGTCGCCGTCGCGGGCGGTCAGCGAGATGCCTTTGAGCACCTCGAGCTGTCCGTAGCGTTTGTGCAAGTTGCGGATTTCAAGCGCGGGCGCGGCCTCAGCCATGTGCGTTCCTCATAGTGTTTCGCTCCTGCTGTTGGCGGCCTTCCTGGCGAGGCGGCCAAGCTAGCATAGCGTCTGAATGGCAGCCAACAGCGCTACGGGCGGTAAACGGGTGGTGTGTGGCAGGTTGTCGCATCGCTACAGCAGACTGTCGCGCTGCTATCAACCGAACAGCCGTTTGAACCCTGCTTCAACATGAAAAGCGTGGTGGGTATCGCAAAAAGGGGCGCGATGTTGCCAGCTTTGGCGGGGTGTTGGAAGCGCTAACCGGCCAAACGATACGTATCCGCACTTTTATCGTGCGTCGAGCTTTTTTTTAGTGTGTTTCTGGTGCGCGATTTCGTTCCTGGAGTGAGTCGCAGGGTAACGTTCTGGCGAAGTGCCATGCATTTCAATGACTTGCAAGAACTTAGCATGCTTGCTACAAGCCCCGGTTTTGGGGAGTTTGTAACATTTTGGCGCAATTATTGCGTGCAGAATAAGGAACGCTCCGTTGGTTTCTTTTTACAAGAAGGAACGTCCGGCGGGATGTACGCATTCGCTTTTCCTTACAAAGGTAGTTTCAATGAGCAGTACCCCAAGCTCCAATGGCCTCGAACAGGGGCTCAAACCGCGTCATGTGACCATGCTGTCGATCGCCGGGGTTATCGGTGCCGGCCTGTTCGTCGGCTCCGGCCACGCTATCGCTGCAGCTGGCCCGGCTGTGCTGTTGGCCTATGCTGCCGCCGGTACCCTGGTGGTGCTGGTGATGCGCATGCTCGGCGAAATGGCCGTTGCCTCGCCGGACACCGGCTCCTTCTCGACCTACGCCGATCGCGCAATCGGTCATTGGGCCGGTTTCACCATCGGCTGGCTCTACTGGTGGTTCTGGGTGCTGGTCATCCCGCTGGAGGCCAACGCCGCCGCAACCATCCTGCATGCCTGGTTCCCCAACGTGGCGATCTGGGCGTTCACCCTGGTGATCACCTTGCTGCTGACGGTGACCAACCTGTTCAGCGTGAAGAACTACGGTGAATTCGAGTTCTGGTTCGCCCTGGTCAAGGTCCTGGCGATCATCGGTTTCATTGTCCTCGGCGTTCTGGCGATTTTCGGCTTCCTGCCGACCAGCCAAGTCAGCGGTGTGTCCCACTTGTTCGACACCCAAGGCTTCCTGCCAAACGGCATGGGCGCTGTGCTCGCTGCGATGTTGACGACCATGTTCTCGTTCATGGGCACCGAAATCGTCACCATCGCCGCTGCGGAATCGAAGAACCCGGGCCAGCAAATCTCCAAGGCCACCAATTCGGTGATCTGGCGGATCGGCTTGTTCTACCTTGTATCGATCTTCATCGTCGTGGCGCTGGTGCCCTGGAATGACCCGGTATTGGCCGCTGTCGGTTCCTACCAGACCGTGCTTGAGCGCATGGGCATCCCGAACGCCAAGCTAATCGTCGACATCGTGGTATTGGTTGCCGTGACCAGCTGCCTGAACTCGGCGCTCTATACCGCTTCGCGGATGCTGTTCTCCCTGGGCAAGCGTGGTGATGCGCCGGCTGTGGCAACGCGCACCAATGGCAGCGGCACGCCGTATTGGGCCGTGATCCTGTCCACCGCCGCCGCCTTCCTCGCGGTATTCGCCAACTACGTGGCGCCGGCCGCGGTGTTCGAGTTCCTGCTGGCCAGCTCCGGCGCCATCGCGTTGCTGGTGTACCTGGTGATTGCGGTTTCCCAGCTGCGCATGCGCCAGAAGCGCGTGATTGCCGGTGAGAAGATTGCCTTCCGGATGTGGCTGTTCCCTGGCCTGACCTATGCGGTGATCGTGTTCATCGTCGGCATCCTGACGATCATGCTGTTCCAGGAAGCCCACCGCGTGGAGATCCTGGCGACCGGTCTGCTGAGCCTGTTGGTGGTGGCGACCGGTTTGCTGGTGGCTCGCCGTCGCAAGCTGCAGAAACTGGGTGCGGCGGTGCTGAACTGATTCGTACCCCGTGACGCAAAACGCCGCTGTCAGTGATGACAAGCGGCCGTTTTTTTTTTTCGCTGGTTGTGGTCGTTCAGGTGGGGTGAACCCAGTCCTCTACGCGTAATCCCGGGACCCGTTCGAACTCCCGCAGATTGTTGGTTACCACAATGTAGCCGCGTGAGCGCGCGTGCCCGGCAATCATGTAGTCATAGGGGCCAATGGGCGTTCCAGCCTTTGCCAGCTCGGACCGAATCATTCCGGTGTGTGCAGCTGCTTCATTGTCGAAAGGCAAGACCTCAAGGCGGGCTGCCAAACCCTCGATCATGGCAAGGTTCTTTTCGGGCGCTGCTGATTTTTCGGCACCGTAGATCAACTCCATCAGCGTGACAGCACTGATACACATTTGCCCGTTATGACGGTTGAAAGCTTCTCGTACGATTTGCGGCTTGTTCTTGATCGTGAAGATGCAGATGTTGGTATCGAGCATGAACTTGATCATCAGAACGACTCACGCTCCTGATCGGCGGGTTGTTCCCGGTCGGTCATGAAGTCTGCACTCACACCATCCCCATCGAACCAGCTGTCCCATGTTTCACCGGCGGGGGTGATGATGCGAGCCCTGCCAATAGCGACTACGTCGACTCGTTTCACGTCACTTGGCATTGCAACAGCTTTGGGAAGGCGGACGGCCTGGCTTCGATTGCTCATGAAAAGGGTTGTCTGTTCCATTCTGGCCTCCTATGTTTTTACTGGTGCGTTGCGATTCCCAAAGGATAGATTCATGGAGGGATATGTCAATGGGATATACGTAACATTGGATGAAGGGTAAAGGCAGGTGGATTGATAGCTTCTAAAAAAACGGCCGCTGTCAGAGATGACAAGCGGCCGTTTCTGTTTTTGCAGGGGAGGGTGGTTACTCGCCCTGTTCTTCCTGCGCATCCAGCGACTGGCGATAGGTGTCCAGCGCTTTGCCGAAGTCGCTGATGAACTGCGGATCGGTCAGCCAGGCCTGGGCCGCATCGCGATCCATGCCGTCGGCCCACATGCGGTAGTCGATCAGCATGTCGGCAGCCAGGTGGGTGGCGGCCATGGCTTCGTTGTCGGCGTTTTCCATGTCCAGCAGGTCTGGATGGTCGCTGATGATGTCGGCGAGGTTCGACAGCAAGGTCTGCAGCATGAGGTCGCGGCTGGTGGCTTCCGCGTCGCGCATTTTGCTGAACATCGCCAGGGTGTATTCCGGGATGCTCGCCGATGTCGCCCAGGTCATCGTCCAGTGCGGCGGGTTTTCTGCCATGGATGTTGATTTGTTTGGCTTTGATCTTGGCGCGTTTGGCGCGTTTCTGTTGCTTGTTCAGGGAGGCCATGGGAACTCAGTTCGGTTGCTGTTGGTTTTGGGCTGCGATGATTTCGGACGCGGCCACGTAATCTGCCTGGAAGGCCGGGGATTCGATCCACGCCAGGGCGCCGGCTTCGTCCACTTCGGTGGACCATTGGCGGTACTCGATCAGCGCGCCGATGATGAAGTCTGTGGCTGTTTCTTCGCCTTCCTGCTCGAGCACCAGCGCGAGCAGCGGGTGTTCAAGAAAGGCCGCGCACATGGCTTGCTGGCTGATTTTTTGCGCCTCGATCATTTCTTTGAACAGGTCGGTCAGGTCCACCGAGTCGAAGTCGATGCGATCGTCGTTCGGGTCCAGTTCCACCGGCGTAGCCGCCCGTTGGGTGCGGTTCTGCTTGGCCTTGGCCTTGGCCTTGGCGCGGGTGGCGCGTTTGTGCTGCTTGTTGGCGGAAGCCATGGGCGTCGTTCCGTATTTCGTTGAGAGGGCAAGTCGATCAGCTGCGTGGCACTCGCCGCCCGGGGGTATCGGGGGCCAGTTCGCCGCGTTGCAGCCAGGACAATGCAATGGGCCATAGTGTGGCTTGGTATGGGCTGCGAAAAAAGGCGAAATGTCCGACTTGTTCTTCGCCGATGTCTTCGGGAGTGATTCGCAGGTGAGTGTTGGTGCTGTTGCTGAAGTAGCCGAGCAGGCGTTCTATGGCCGGGATTGTGCCGTAAGGATCGTCGCTGATGCTGATGGCCAGGGTTTTGGCGGTCACTGAGGCGAAGGGCAGCCTGCCGGTGTCAGCGATGATCACACGACCGCTGGGGCGCGTTTCATATTGCGCTGTGGGCATGCACCAGTCGCGAACCACGCCTGCGGGCGTGTCTTCCAGCCAGCCGAGGCGTTTGCCGGGGAAGTAGCCATAGATCATTGTCAGCAGCGGCATCACCACGTGCCACTTGCCGAACATCTGCCAGCGATGAGCGGGCGCGTAGTCGCGCCAGTAGGCAAATTGCGCACCCACCGTCACCAGGCGCCGGATCAGATGCCCAGAGGCTCCCAGGCCCGCTGCACAGCCTCCAAAGCTGTGCCCGACAACATCGATGGGCTGACCGGGGAACTCGCGCTGTGCGCGCTTGAGCATCGTCTCGAAATCCAGTGTGCCCCAGTCGGACCATGAAGCTTGCAGGCCTTTGAGCGATGAGGGGCGCGACTCGCCGATGCCGCGGTAGTCATAGGTGATGACGTCGAAGCCGTTGGCGAACAGGTAATCGGCAAACCGTGAGTAATGCCGGCAGCGCACCGAGGTGGCGGCGTTGATGATGACGATCGGACGCGCGATGTCCCCAGAGGCGTGCCGCCAAGTGAAGCCGCCGAGGATGAACCCGTCTGCGGCGGGCTCCCTGAACGCTTCGCCAGCAATGGCGGTGGACGGCGGCAACTCGATTCGATTGGGCGCCAGCGGTGGCATGTCCTGCAAATTCATCGGCTTCGGACCTTTGCGGGTAGCTGCCAACGATAGACCTCGCACAGCTTATGGACAATCCATCCGTATGGATCCGGGTGCCTGAGTCAGCAGTCGCTCTTCAATGGCGGCCCGTTCCCGATCCAGTTCCGCACGCAGCTCTTCTTCGCTCGGCAGCACCAGCTTGTACTTGCTGGCGAACAGCTGCTCGTTGCCTTCCAGCACCGAATAGCGCACCACCGACTCGTCTTTTTGCGCGCAAAGAATGATGCCGACGGTAGGGCCATCCTCCGCCCCTCGTTTCAGGTCGTCATACATTCGCACGTACATGTCCATCTGGCCGACATCCTGGTGAGTCAGCTCGCCGCGCTTGAGATCGAAGATAACGAAGCACTTGAGCAGGTAGTTGTAGAACACCAGGTCGATGTAGAAATCTTTGCTGTCAGTGCTGATGCGTTGTTGGCGGGCGATGAAGGCAAAGCCTTTGCCCAGTTCGAGAAGGAAGGACTGGAGCTGATGGATCAATGCCTGTTCGAGATGGGTTTCCTGGGTCAAGCCCGCGTTGGGCATTCCAAGAAACTCGAGTATTACCGGGTCTCTGATGAAATCACGTGGGTGTGCCTTCATGTTCTGGATGTGGGTGGCGGCTTCGTGTTCGACGGCAGGCCGGTCGCGGCTTGTCAGCAGGCGCTCGTAGTAGAGGGTGTTGATCTGGCGTTCGAGGGCGCGAGACGACCAGTTTTGGATGGCTGATTCATTCATGTACCAATGGCGGGCGTGTTCGCTATCGACGCGCAGCAATCGGCGATAGTGAGTCCAGCTCAATTCGGAACGCACTGCGTTCCAAATCGGGAAGGTCTGATAAAAATCGCGCATATACCGCAGGTTTCGCTCATCAAATCCTTTTCCGAAATCGGTGGTAAGAACTTTCGCCAGTGTTGGTAGCAATCGCTTGCCGTATGCCGCCCGCCGAGCCCCCTCCTGCTCGAACTCCACGATATGCCTGCCGATCTGCCAGCAGGTTTGCACCTGGACCGTATCGACCGCTCGCAGCACCTTCTGACGTGCATCGCGGATCAATTCGCCAAGATTGCCAAGTAGCGAGGCGAGTTGGGGGTCTTGAGTGTTATCGGGCCTGAGTGCGCTCATGAAGTCTTCCGCAAATGGATGAACAGGCAGAAGAGGATTGCAGAGGCGGGTAGGTCGACGATGTCGGGCGCGGCTGATAATCGGGAAGGAAAACCCGATGTGTACTGCAGGATCGCTCCGAAGGCAGTCCCTGCTTAAGCAATACAGCCTGTAGTCCATTTCGCAGTGTGCTCAAGGCGGAGCGGCGTGACACAGCGGATGTTGGCAGCGGTGGCGCGCGCAATCTGGTTTTTCACTGGAGCGATGGTGAATAGCTGCGTTGTTGAGACAAAGCGATTTCGTTAGCGCTCAAATCCGCAAACAGCTGGCTGTTTGCGGAGTGCCACGCGCTAGGGTTTTCGGTTTGCCAAGGCGCGATGGATGGTTTGCTGAGGAATCACCTTGGGGAGGAGGTATCAGCGGATGCCGCGGATGTTGCCTTTGTTTCCTTTTACGGTGACGGAAACCTTTTTGAAGATGAAGTAGTTTTCTTCGTTCACTTCATAGCGCGGGGCGACGATCAGGTCAGCGCCGGAAGATTTGACCGCTTTGTAAGCCGCTGCCGATTTGACTGCGCTGACGGGATCCAGGCCAAGGCTGCCCAAGCCACCGCTCTGGCCACCATAGCTGACGCCATCGGCGAACTGGGAGTCGCCGCCAAACTTGAGGAAGCCGAACAGGACGTTGACCGAAGACTCACCGGAGATGGTGTCACCGACAGCGATGTCAGCTTTCAGGTCTGTTTTGACGGTACTGTCGATCGGCGAAGACGGCTGGCTGTTGTTGTAGCTGACGCAGCCGCTGGCGGTGGCAATGATGGTCGACAGGGCGAGGAACTTCAAAAGCGTATTCAAGACGGTTTCCTTACGTTGAAACGTTGAATGCAGGCAAATTTGCTGCTGCATTAGTTTCACTTTGTAAGGGCGCACACTCCATGAGACACATCCTAAAGCGATGTATGAAGGCTCGGGTACAGCGGGAAGGAAAAGGGCGTGGCGGATGTAGGAATTTTCAGCGGCGCTAAGGCTTGCTAAATCCCGGGCATAAAAAAACCCTGAATCTTGCGATTCAGGGTTTTCGGTATTTGGTGCCCAGAGACGGAATCGAACCGCCGACACGGGGATTTTCAATCCCCTGCTCTACCGACTGAGCTATCTGGGCAACGGGGCGCATTAAACTGGTTTTTCGGGGGGTCGTCAAGCAAGTTTTCAAAAAATATTTAATTATTACCGTCGCTTACGATCCGACCCCCGGGAAATCGGGGTTATTCAGCTGGCGGAACGTAGCCGTCAGCCTTGGCGTAATCCTCGCCGGAAAAGAACTTGTCCATTTCGCCCTGAAGATATTTGCGGTCTTCGGCGTTCATCATGTTCAAGCGCTTTTCGTTGATCAGCAGGGTCTGGTGCTTTTGCCAGTCGGCCCAGGCCTTGGCGAGACGTGGTCAAAAATGTCCTGGCCTTTGGCGCCCGGGAATGGAGCACGCTCCAGGGCGGGCAATTCTTCTTTGTACTTGCGGCACATGATGGTACGGGTCATGACGACTCTCCTGCGTTCAATACGGCGGCCGCGCGTTCGAGCAAGGTTTTGACCGGGGCGGCAAGGCCCAGGCGCGGCGGGGTGGCGAGGTTATACCAGAGCCAGTCGGCCTCGGCCACGTGATGGCCGGCTTCCTGGACTTGAACCAGCCAGGGTTCGATGGCCAATTGGAAATGGCTGAAGGTGTGTATCAGGCTCGGCAGTGCCTGTTGGCTGCCCAGTTCCAGCGAGTGCTGCGATGCCAGATGTTGCAGGTCATCGAGGTCGTCGAGTTCCGGCAGGCTCCAGAGACCGCCCCACAGGCCCGTGGAAGGGCGCCGGTAAAGCAGGATCGCGCCGTCGCCGTTGGCGAGCATCGGCATCAGCGTGCGCTTCTGTGGGATGGCCTTGCGCGGCTTGGGGATCGGGTAGCGGGTCTCGAGGCCGAGCATATGCGCTTCGCAGCCCTTTTCCAGCGGGCAGAGCAGGCAGCTCGGCTTGCTGCGGGTGCAGAGCGTGGCGCCCAGATCCATCATCGCCTGGGTGTAGGCATTGACCCGAGCATGCGGCGTAAGGCGCTCTGCAGTGGTCCACAGCTGTTTGGCGACCTTGGGCTCGCCCGGATAACCCTCTTGCGCGGTAAAGCGCGCCAGCACCCGTTTGACGTTGCCGTCGAGGATCGGCGCCCGCAGGCCCATGCTCAGGCTGGCGATGGCTCCGGCCGTGGACAGGCCGATACCCGGCAGGTCCGTCAGCTTTTCCACGTCCCGCGGAAACTCGCCGCCATAGTCGGCAACCACGATCTTCGCGGTCTTCTGCAAGTTGCGCGCGCGGGTGTAATAACCGAGGCCGGTCCACAGGTGCAGGACTTCGTCCTCCGGTGCGGCGGCCAGGGCTTCGACCGTCGGCAACGACGCCATGAAACGGTCGAAGTAATTCAGCACCGTGCTGACCTGGGTTTGCTGCAACATGATTTCCGAGACCCACACCCGATAGGGGGTGATGCCCTGTTGCCAGGGCAGATCGTGGCGGCCGTGGCGGTCGTACCAGTCCAGTACCGCGGAAGAGAACTGCTTGGCTCTCATCGCTTGAACAGCCCCTTCAGTGCGTCTTTCAATTCAGGGCTGACCTTGTCGCCAAGTTTCTCATCGATTTTTTCGCTGATCTTGTTGCCGGCCATTTTGGCCGCGACCTGGCCCATGCGTTCGTTATCGAGGCGGCAGGCCTTGGCCCCCAGTTCCAGCGGGCCACGGCAGCGCAGCGGCCATTCGATGCCGACGAATTTCTCGCCGACCTGGCAGGCCGGGTCCGGCATGTCGCTCTTGTCGCCTTCGACGATAATGCCCACGCGGTAATCCATGCCCAGTACCCGCAGATCGACATCGCCGTCACCGTTGACGGTCATGCCCGGGATGCGCACTTTCAGGTCCGGGTTGCTGGCCACGCCATTACGGAAGGTCAGGTTGCCCTTGAGCTCCTGGAACGGCGTGTCCTTGCCCCTTGGCTCGCCGCTGAGGGTTTTGCGGTTCAGGGTGGCGATGCCTTTGCACAGCTGCTGTTCGAGATTGGCATTGAGCAGCACGCCGTTGTTGATGACGAAGCTGGCGTTGCCGTTGAGGCTGTCGACCAGCGCACTCTGGCTGTTGCCGCTGCCGGTCAGGTTGCTGTTGAGTGTGACCAGGCCTTTGACCGGCGGATTTTTACCTTGGCTTTCGAGGATTTTTTCCACCGGGACCTGGCTGATGCGCGTCTGCATGTTCAGCGCCGGCACCGGCTGGCGCACGTCCAGGGTGCCCTTGGCTTCAAAGTTGCCGTCGTACAGGTCGCCGCGCAGGTTCTCCAGCGTCAGCAGGCCGCCCACGCCGTTGGCCTTGAGTACAGCGTTGTGGATCGGCAGTTTGTCGAGGGTCAGTTGGCCGAAGGTCAGGTCGGCGTCCACATCGAGTTTGCTCAGGCGTTCCACCGGCAGTAGCCGCGCAGTACTCCACGGGCCTTTGGTCGGAGATGGTGGCAGGGGGGTGCTGCCCGCACCGGCCATGGCATTGGCCTCGGTGTTGGCGACTTCGGCCTCACGTACCTGTTTCGCGCTGTTGGCTTCGGCGGATTTTGGCGGCAAGTAACGATCAACGTTGAAGGTGTCAGCCTTGAGGTTCGCCCGCAGCGATTGTTTGGCGAAGTCTTCTACGGCGATACGACCGCTGAAGGTGCTGTCGTCGACCTTCAGGTTGATGTCGTCGAACGACACACTGGTCGGTGTAGCGGAAAGACGGCTGGCCAGTTCGACTTTGCTCAGGCTGCCTTCAGCCATGGCCGGGAGTTTCTGGCCGACGCTGTCGACGAATTTCGCCAGGTCGAACTGGGCAATCGACAGCCCGCCGCTGATTTGCGGGGTCTTGTCGAGGTCGTTGACCTTCAGTTCGCCCAAGGCGCGCAGCTGGTTGGCAGATAGCTTGATGCCGGTCCATTCGGCGACGTTAGCTGCTTTATCCAGCAACAACTGACCCTGGGCGGCGAAGGTGATGGTTTTGCCTTGCAAAGGATCCCCGGCGACTTCACCGGAAAGCTTCATGTCTTCGAATTTGTAACGTTGCAGCGCACGCTCGAAGCGCAGTTCGCCATTGAGCTCGGTACGGACTCGCAGAACCGGCTGGTTGGTGCCGAGAAACGCGGTGAGCTTGATCGGAATATTGGTCGAGTCGTGGACCGGCCCGGTGCTGAGCTGGATGCTTTCGGCGCTGTATAGCTTGCCGGTTTTTTCGTCGATGTATTCGACGCGGGCGTTATTGACGGTCAGGCTGTCGATGTCCAGGCGGATCGGCTGGGCCGGTTTTTCCGCTTGGGCGGTGGTCTGCGGTGTTGCAGCTTCGCTGGTGGCGGGCGGTGTGGCCGGGGTGGCGGGCGCCGGGACCTTGCCGATGTCTTCCCAGTTGCCGTGGCCGTCCTTGTCGCGATTCAGACGCAGGTTCAGGCCTTCGACACGCACGTCGCTCATCTGCACTTCACGGCGCAGCAGCGGCAGCACGCGAACCGACAGGCCCAGCATCTGCAAGTCAGCGAACGGCTCGGCGGGCTTGGCCAGGGTCGCGACACTGGCTTCGTGCAATTCCAGGCCCAGCCAGGGAAACAGGCTCCAGCCGATATCGCCCGTGAGCGTCAGCTCGATGTGGGCCTTGTCGCGGGCAATCTGGCGAATCTCGTCTTTATAGTCGTTGGGATCGAAGAGGTGGGTCAGGGCAAAGCCCAGCGCCACAATGATCAGTAACAGCCCGAGAAGTACCAGACCCAGGATTTTGCCGAACGCTTTCATGGGCGAGTCCTTGTAGTTAGTCGAATTCGAATTTAGCCGGGGAGTATAGCGCTCCGAAGCGGATGATCGGTCAGCGATCATGCAGGCAGTGCATCCAGCGACGGGTTCCCCATCGCGCTGCCTGGTTCGCCAGCAGGCCGGCTCCTACCTGTCATTACAGGTATAGCGGCGGGGCTGTTGAATTCACTCCGTCAGTGATATCACCTCTCGTGTTTCTGTTTCCGGCCCGCGCCCCTATAATGGTTGCCTTTTTCGCCCAATGATTTTGCGGAGCTGGTGATGGCCGAACGTAAGGCGTCAGTCGAGCGCGACACTCTGGAAACCCAGATCAAAGCCTCGATCAACCTGGATGGCACCGGAAAGGCCCGATTTGATATCGGTGTTCCTTTTCTTGAGCACATGCTGGACCAGATCGCCCGTCACGGGCTGATCGACCTGGATATTGTCAGCAAGGGCGACCTGCATATCGACGACCACCACACTGTGGAGGATGTCGGTATCACCCTGGGTCAGGCTTTCACCAAAGCCATCGGCGACAAGAAAGGCATCCGTCGCTACGGCCATGCCTACGTGCCGCTCGATGAAGCGCTGTCGCGCGTGGTGATCGACTTCTCCGGCCGTCCGGGCCTGCAGATGCATGTTCCTTTTACCCGCGCCACCGTTGGCGGTTTTGATGTTGACCTGTTCCAGGAGTTCTTCCAGGGCTTCGTCAACCATGCCAACGTCTCCCTGCACATCGACAATCTGCGTGGGCACAACACTCACCACCAGATCGAGACCGTGTTCAAGGCTTTCGGCCGCGCACTGCGCATGGCGGTAGAGCTGGATGACCGCATGGCCGGTCAGATGCCGTCGACCAAAGGCGTTCTGTAATGCAGACGGTCGCGGTTATCGATTACGGCATGGGCAACCTGCACTCGGTGGCCAAGGCTCTCGAGCACGTCGGTGCCGGCAAGGTCTTGATCACCAGCGATGCCGATGTGATTCGCGAAGCCGACCGGGTGGTATTCCCCGGCGTCGGCGCTATTCGCGATTGCATGGCGGAGATCCGTCGCCTGGGTTTCGATTCGCTGGTGCGTGAAGTCAGCCAGGACCGTCCGTTCCTCGGCATCTGCGTCGGCATGCAAGCCTTGCTCGACAGCAGTGAAGAGAACGACGGCGTCGACTGCATCGGCCTGTTTCCGGGTCAGGTGAAGTTCTTCGGCAAGGGTTTGCACGAAGACGGCGAACATTTGAAAGTGCCGCACATGGGCTGGAACGAAGTGAAACAGACGGTCTCGCACCCGCTGTGGCACAACATTCCCGACCTGGCGCGATTCTACTTCGTGCACAGCTACTACATCGCTGCCGGCAACCCGCGGCAAGTGGTGGGTGGCGGTCACTACGGCGTCGATTTCGCTGCGGCGCTGGCCGATGGCTCGCGTTTCGCCGTGCAGTTCCACCCGGAGAAGAGCCATACCCATGGCCTGCAATTGCTGCAGAACTTCGCCGCGTGGGATGGTCGCTGGTAAATGGCCGTCAAGAAGAAGCCACCGATCCTGACCCTCACTCCTGAACAGGAGAACGAGGCCAACCAGAAGATCAAACGCTTCATGGAGGATCGCTTCGAACTGGACCTGGGTTCGTTCGAAGCGGCCGAAATCCTTGAACTGTTTACCCGTGAAATTGCGCCGCACTATTACAACAGGGCGATTTTCGATGTGCAGACGCACCTCAAAGAGAGGTTCGAAAGCATCGAAAGCGACCTGTGGGCGCTCGAGAAAAACTGATTTTCGAGCGAAGCTGAACAATCGAATTTGAAGGTTTGCCAGATGCTGATTATTCCCGCTATCGATCTCAAAGACGGTGCCTGTGTTCGTCTGCGCCAGGGCCGCATGGAAGATTCCACAGTGTTCTCCGATGACCCGGTGAGCATGGCTGCCAAGTGGGTGGAAGGCGGTTGCCGCCGTCTGCATCTGGTCGACCTGAACGGCGCCTTCGAAGGCCAGCCGGTCAATGGCGAAGTGGTTACCGCCATCGCCAGGCGCTATCCGAACCTGCCGATCCAGATCGGCGGCGGTATCCGCTCCCTGGAAACCATCGAGCACTATGTGAAAGCGGGCGTGAGCTACGTGATCATCGGCACCAAAGCCGTTAAAGATCCGGCCTTCGTGGCTGAAGCCTGCCGCGCGTTCCCGGGCAAGGTGATCGTCGGCCTCGACGCCAAGGACGGTTTTGTCGCCACCGACGGCTGGGCTGAGATCAGCACGATTCAAGTGATCGACCTGGCCAAGCAATTTGAAGCCGACGGCGTGTCCGCGATCGTTTATACCGATATCGCCAAAGACGGCATGATGCAGGGCTGCAACGTTTCGTACACCGCCGCCCTGGCTGCTGCGACGAAGATTCCGGTGATCGCTTCCGGCGGTATCCACAATCTGGGTGACATCAAGTCGCTGCTCGACGCCAGGGCGCCAGGCATCATCGGCGCCATCACCGGCCGCGCAATCTACGAAGGCACCCTCGACGTCGCTGAAGCGCAAGCTTTCTGCGATTCGTATAAAGGCTGAGGACTGACCATGGCGCTGGCCAAACGCATCATCCCTTGCCTGGACGTGGATAACGGCCGGGTGGTCAAGGGCGTCAAGTTCGAGAACATCCGCGATGCCGGCGACCCGGTGGAAATCGCCCGTCGTTACGACGAGCAGGGCGCCGACGAGATTACCTTTCTCGACATCACCGCCAGCGTCGACGGGCGCGACACCACGCTGCACACCGTCGAGCGCATGGCCAGCCAGGTGTTCATCCCGCTGACCGTGGGCGGCGGCGTGCGCACCGTGCAGGACATTCGCAATCTGCTGAATGCCGGCGCGGACAAGGTCTCGATCAACACCGCGGCGGTATTCAATCCGGAATTCGTTGGCGAAGCGGCGCAGCATTTCGGTTCGCAGTGCATTGTCGTCGCCATCGACGCCAAGAAGGTCTCCGGCCCGGGCGAAACCCCGCGCTGGGAAATCTTCACCCATGGCGGGCGCAAACCGACCGGTCTCGACGCGGTGGAGTGGGCGAAAAAAATGGAAGGCCTGGGTGCCGGTGAAATCCTGCTGACCAGCATGGACCAGGACGGCATGAAAAACGGCTTCGACCTGGGCGTCACCCGTGCCATCAGCGATGCCCTGGGCATTCCGGTCATCGCCTCCGGCGGCGTCGGCAATTTGCAGCACCTGGCCGACGGCATTCTCGAAGGCCACGCCAGTGCGGTGTTGGCGGCGAGTATTTTCCACTTTGGCGAATACACGGTGCAGGAAGCCAAGGCCTACATGGCCCATCGCGGCATCGTCATGCGCTAAAACAAATCGAAGCAGGCCAGTGGACAGCATGGCGGGCTCAAGGCACTCTTGAGCACGCCATGGATTTCGGTAGCCAGACATGCTTAGACGCCTTCTCCTCGCCCTCGCCAGCACTTCTGTGTTGCTCCTCAACGGGGCTCATGCGGCAGAAAGTCTCGACACCGACCTGGTGCTGCTGACGGAAAATTTCCCGCCCTACAACATGGCGAAGAACGGCAAGAATTTCGCTCAGGACGAGAACATCAATGGCATCGCCGTGGACATCGTCCGCGAGATGTTCAAGCGCGCCGACATCACCTACAGCCTGACGCTACGTTTCCCCTGGGAGCGAATCTACAAGATCGCCCTCGAGAAACCCGGTTATGGCGTGTTCGTGATGGCCCGGTTGGCGGACCGCGAGAAACTCTTCAAGTGGGTCGGCCCGCTCGGCCCGGATGACTGGATCATGCTGGCCAGGGCGGACAGCAAAATCACCCTCGAGACGCTGGATCAGGCGCGCAAATACAAGATCGGCGCGTACAAGGGCGATGCGATTGCCGTATCGCTGGCCAAGCAAGGGTTGAAGCCGATTGTCGTGCTGCGGGATCAGGACAATGCGAAGAAGCTCACCAGCGGCCAGATTGACCTGTGGGCCACGGGCGACCGGCCGGGCGGTATCTGGCGCGCCAGGAAGGCGTGAACGGGCTCAAGACGGTGCTGCGATTCAACAGTGCCGAGTTGTACCTGGCCTTGAACAGGAATGTGCCGGACGAGGTGGTGGCCAGGCTTCAGGCCGCGCTGGATCAACTGCGCAAGGAAGGCGTGGTGGACGATATCATGGCGCGGTATCTCTAGGCCCCGGCACCTGATCTTATGCCAGGCTAATTCAGTGTGGGAGCTGCGGTGTTGGCGGTTAACGGTACACGCCATCCTTGCCGTGCGCAGCCGTTGCGCGGTTACCACGCACGCTGATCATCTGCTCGATATCGATCCAGTCGATTCCCTGAGCCTTGAGCTTGGGCAATTCACGCTCCAGCACCGCCAGCGTCTGCGGGTACGGATGCCCGATCATCACGGCTGAGCCCTGCTCGCGCGCCAGGCTGATGGCTGTCTGCAGCTGCGTGAAGATCGCCGCTTCCGTGGGCTCGTCGTCCAGAAACACATCCCGCGAAACGCTCGCCAATGCAATCTTCTGCGCTTGGGCCGCGGCAACGGTCTGGGCGCTGGTGCGGCTGTCGACGAAAAACTTGTGCCGCCGCTGCAAATCAGCCATCAACCAGGCCATGGCAGCCGGTTGGGCCGTCATGCGGCTGCCCATGTGGTTGTTGATGCCGGCGGTATGGGGTACGACCTTGAACGCCGCATTCAGGCGCTTCTCGAGTTCTTCGATCGGCAGTTCGGGATGCCAGGCGAACGGTCCGGTGGCCGGGGCCATCGGCATGTGCAGAATGACGATCTTGCCGGCGCGATGGGCCTCGCGGGCGAACTCGGTGGCATGGGGGGTATCGGGCATGATCGCGGCAGTCACCGGCCCGGGCAGGGCCAGCACGCGGCGATCCTGGTGCAGGTTTTGCCCCAGGTCATCGATGATCAGGCTTAAATAGGCTTTTTGAGGCGGCGTCGCGACGGGCGTTGCGTGAGCAACACCCGCCAGACAGCACATCAGTGCGAGGATGAACCGCAAACGCATCTCAGCGGCCAGAGGTGATGCTCAGCCCTTTGAGCAGGCTCAAGGCCTGGGCCAACTGGTAATCGTCATCCTGCGGCATCGCCTTGGCTTTGCCGCCGGAGCCGGTAGGCTTGTCGGCGCCGCCGTTGCCATTGCCCAGGTGGCCTTGCAGGTCGGCTTCCTTGAAGTACTCGCCATCCTGCTCGTTGGTGATCTTGGCCTTGCGCACTTCGATGTCCGGCACGATGCCCTGCGCCTGGATCGAGCGGCCGTTCGGCGTGTAGTACAGCGCCGTGGTGATTTTCAGTGCGCGCTCGTTATTGAGCGGCAGCACGGTCTGGACCGAGCCTTTGCCGAAACTGGTGGTGCCCATCACCACCGCACGCTTCTGGTCCTGCAAGGCGCCGGCGACGATCTCCGAAGCCGAGGCGCTGCCGCCGTTGATCAATGTGACCATGGGCACGGCTTCGCTTTCGTCCTTGCCGGTGGCGGAAAAGCGCAGTTCGGAGTTGGCGATACGACCCTTGGTGTAAACGATCAAGCCCTTGGTGATGAAGTGGTCGACCACTTCCACCGCTGCTTGCAGCACGCCGCCCGGGTTATTGCGCAGGTCGAGGATGATGCCGTTGAGCTTCTTGCCGTTGTCCTTGCGCAGCTTGGCCAGGGCCTTGGAAACCTCTTCGCCGGTCTTGACCTGGAACTGGGTGATGCGGATGTAGCCGTAGCCGGACTCCAGCAGCTGGCTCTTCACGCTCTTCACTTGAATGATGGCGCGGGCCAGGGTCACGTCGAACGGCGTGCCGCCGTCGCGCACCAGGGTCAGGGTGATCTTCTGGCCGATCTTGCCACGCATCTTGTCCACGGCTTCGGTCATGCTCTGGCCGCGGGTCGGCTGGCCGTTGATCTTGACGATGAAGTCGCCGGCCTGAATGCCAGCCTTGGACGCCGGGGTGTCATCGATCGGCGAGACCACCTTGATGAACCCGTCTTCGGCGCCGACTTCGATGCCCAGGCCGCCGAATTCGCCGCTGGTGCTTTCCTGCAATTCAGCGAAGTCTTCCGGGCCCAGGTAGGCGGAGTGCGGGTCGAGGTTGCTGAGCATGCCTTTGATGGCGTTTTCCAGCAGGGTCTTGTCGTCCACCGGTTCGACATAGGCCGCCTTGATCCGGTCCATGACCTCGGCGAAGGTGCGCAACTCTTCCAAGGGCAATGGCGCCTTGGTGGTCGCAGCAGTGCCCGCAGGTGCGACCGCCGGAGCAGGTTGAGCGGCGAACGCCAGAGGCGCGCCGATCACCAGGGCGATCGTCAGGGCTAGCGAGGTAAGGCGGGGCAAATGCAGCATGTCGAACGAACTCCTAATGTAGGTGATTCAGCGCCTATCCTTGCGCGCGGCACCATTGCGCCGGATCACTCGGGTGACCCTGCTGACGAATAGCAAAATACAGCGCTGGTGTGTCCTGTCCGCCACTGTTGCCGACGGTGGAAATGGACTCACCGGCTTTTACCACGTCACCCGCAGACTTGAGCAGCGTCTGGTTGTGACCGTAAAGACTCAAGAAACCGTTGCCGTGGTCGAGGATCACCAGCAATCCTGCGCCACGCAACCAGTCGGCGAACACCACGCGACCGCCATGCACGGCGTGTACCTGGCTGCCGGCGGAGGCGCTGATCATCACGCCGTCCCACTTGGTGCGGGCGTCGTCGCCACGGGTTTCGCCAAAGCGTGCCAGCAGTCGACCATCAACTGGCCAGGGAAGTTTTCCCCGGCTTGAAGCAAAAGGGCCACCAAAGGTTTCGCCTGAACTGGAAACCAGTGCGCCGGGGGTCGGTCTGACAGGTTTGCGTGGGGCGTCAGTGGCATCTGCTTGTGCCTGAGCCTCACGTAAACGCTTTTTTTCGGCTTCCTGCTGGGCGATCAGCGCTTTTTGCCGCGCTTCCTCTGCCTCGCGAGCCTGGCGGGCCAGGGTTTCCTCGATGGTTTTAAGGACATTAGACAGGTCCGCCTGCTCTTGCTCGCGGGCGGCCAGTTTCTGATCGCGCGCCTTTACGTCGGTGTTGAGCTTGGCCAGTACTTGCTGGCGCTCCTGGCGGACTTTGTCGAGTTCGTCGCGCTGGCTGTCGAGGCTGCTTTTCTGCACGAGCAGTTGCGCCTGCTGCATGGCGATGTCTTTTTCGACATTGGCCAGTTGGCGCAAGGTTTCGTTGAAGTTCTTCAGCTGCTCCAGGCGAGCCTGGCTCAGGTAGTCGTAATAGGTGAGGGTGCGGGCGAATTTTTCCGGGTTCTGCTGGTTCAGCAGCAGCTTCAGGTACTCCTGACGGCCGTTCTGATAGGCCGCGCGGGCCTGGATGGCGATCAGTCGTTGCTGTTCAATGCGCGCGCTCTGGAGTTTTTTTTTTCTCTGCATCGAGTCGCTGCAACTCGGATTCGCTTTTCTGCAGCTCTTTTTGCAGGGCCTCGACCTGCTTCTCGAGCTTGCCCATCTCGGTCTCGGTGCCCTTGAGATCTTTCTGTACCCCGGACTTTTCTTCCTGCAACTTGCCCAGCAGTTTCTTCAGCTCGGCAATGTCCTGACGCGTGGCGTCCAACTGTTGTTGGGTTTGCGCGCGCTCGTCAGCAAAGGCCGGTTGGAGCAGGCAAGTCAGGGCAAGGGCTATCAGGACGCGAAGCATAGAGGCGGGTGATACCAGGGAAAGGGACGCCCTAGTATGCCCGCCAAGCGCTGCAAAAAAAACGCCCAATTGGGGCTGTGTGATGACTGGCCCGAAAAACACCCAAAAACCAATGTGGGAGCGGGCTTGCTCGCGATGCGATGTGTCAGGCAACATTAATGTCGACTGACAGACCGCATTCGCGAGCAAGCCCGCTCCCACAGGTTTCGGCCGGAGTTTAAAAGATTGATTACACCAGTATCGAAGTACCCGTCATTTCGGCT